>ONAE01000056.1 GCA_900315695.1 uncultured Prevotella sp.
ACGGGCTGCATCGGTGAGGGACTTGATGCCACCAGGCAACTTCTTCAGGTCCGTCACCCAGTCGCCTAAAGTTGAAGAATCGTCGTTACGCTGGTACTTAGACCCAAACCAGCCATCATCCATCACAAACAGTTCACCACCAAACTGGGCGATGTCATCCATCATGTCGATGATCTTCTGTTCCGTGATGTCGAAATAGATACCTTCCCAGGAGTTGAGCAGGATATCACCTGTATTCATTCCTCTGTGGAGCATACCCTCCGTACGTGCCCAACGGTGGAAGTTGCGACTCACTTCCCCCATGCCCTTATCAGAATAAGTAAGCGCCAGATGAGGCGTCGCAAAAATTCTGCCTGCCTCCAATACATATTCAGAAGACTGCGGATCGATACCGGCATAGAGCTGATGGGTCTTACTGTTGTTCGTATTCACACGAATTTCGTAATTTCCACTCCAGCAAAGAGCGGCACCGATGGTACGACCCTCGTCCTCACGCGGTTCACCATCGAGTGAGAGCATGATCTCTGGTGCATCACAATGGGCATTACGGGCACCGTCTGTATTACGGATCACTTTAAGTCCACGTGTCAGGGGCTCTTGTGTCAATTGGGCTTCAGCACACCAGTCACCATGTAGATGGGTGATCCATACGTCACTACGTCGTACGGTGAGACTGCCAGAGTCGAAGCGCTTCAAGATGACATTCCCCTTTTCACGATGGGAGATCTCCGTCCAGGTTTCAATAATATCCACCTTTTTGTATGCCTTATAGAACACCTTCACGGTGACTGGTAGTAGCTTGTCCTGCATCGTAAAGACATGCGTCTTGGCGTTATGATCATCTTTCAACTCATAATTCTCAACTCTTAAGTCTAAGTTTAGGTCGCCATCACTATGTTGTATCTGCAAGGCAGGCAGATGAATCATGTCAATAGTACCAAAGGTGGGCAGTGCAGCGAAATTGAAATCGCTGCCTGCCTCCTTTAATTGATTAATTTCAGCGATGAGGCCACCATAGTAGTCTTGTCTCAAGTCCTCGCCCTCGTTGGCATGTAGCACTAATGAGGTGTTGGGTGTTGAGATGATGACTTGACCTTCCCAGGCACTTACCTGTGATGTCCCAAGGAGCAACGCCGCTCCTAATACAATCTGAAATCTTTTCATACCAATTTAGAAAATACTTAATGATAATTATTCAACTATACTTATTAACTTAACCGCTGAACTTATTTAGCAAAGTCTGCTACTTTTTTAATAATACACATAATAAAAATGATCATACAGCAGAAAAGTGTCAGTTTTTGATAAAATAGAGTTATTACATTTCGTTAAACTGCTTTAACTTTGCAACAAAATCGATAGTTACAAATGATTGTCATCAATTAATAAAGACTAAAACGTATGAATAAAAACAATTCTTCTTAAAAATATATAGTTCGCGCGAACCTAACTATATATTAAGCAAGTGGCTAAGGAGATACATTGATCCACAAAGCCAGCAAAAAAGATACTATTCATTTAATCTTATAGTAACATAAAGTATGAATCAAAAAATTAGAAAGACAGCGCTGCTGATGAGTGCCCTCGCCCTCTTGGGTCTCGGATACTCGTCAAATGCCAATGCTGCAGGATCTCCTCAGGAGATTCAGCAGGCATCGAAAAAGATTACTGGAACGGTAGTCGATGCTCAAGGCCCCGTCATCGGAGCCAGTGTAGTTGAAAAGGGTACCACGAATGGTACAGTTACTGACTTTGACGGTAACTTTTCTCTCTCTGTAAAACCTGGTGCAACGATCGTTATCTCGTTTATCGGTTATGAAACTCAGGAAATCAAAGTTGGCACCCAGGACAACTACCAAGTTACAATGAAGGACGATAATGCCGTCCTCGAAGAAGTGGTAGTTGTAGGTTACGGTGTCCAGAAGAAGAAGCTGGTTACCGGTGCTACTGTTGAAGTGAAAGGCGAAGACATTACTAAAATGAACACGACTCAGGTGCTTGGCGCTCTCCAGAGTCAGAGCCCCGGTGTGAGCATTCAGGCAGTATCTGGTCAGCCCGGTGACGGCTTTAAAGTTGCTATCCGTGGAGCTGGCACCAACAGTGACACCAAGCCCATCTACGTCATCGATGGTGTAACCGGTGGTGACATTAACAATCTGAATCCTGCCGACATCGAGCGTATCGACGTGCTGAAGGATGCTGCATCAGCCGCTATCTATGGTGCCAACGGTGCCAACGGTGTAATCCTTATTACTACCAAACAGGGTAAAGCTGGCAAATTGCAGGTGAGCTACGATGGTAACATCGGATGGCAAAACGTTGCCAAGATGCCTCAACTGCTAAATGCGCGTCAGTTCATGGAAGTACAAGACATGGTGAACCAGAACAATGGCGGTTCAGCCTATGACTGGGGATCATTTATGCAAGTTGTAGAAGGTTCTGAAATAACAAGTGTTAACCAAGGTCTTCTTGAGGCCTATAGGAATGGTTCTAATGCAGGTACGAACTGGCTTGACGCTATCCGTAACAAGAACGCCATTACGACCTCTCACGCCCTGAACATCTCTGGTGGTAGTGAGATGTCAAAGTTCTCTACAGGTCTCGGCTATCAGTATCAAGATGGTGTATTCGGTAATATGGCAAAGTCTGATTTCCGCCGCTTCACAATTCGCTTAAACTCAGAACACATTATTTTGAAGAGCCGCAAAGGTGACTATGATGTTATCAAATTCGGTGAGAACTTTTATTACCAGCACAAGCAGAATCAGGGTCTCCAGATCGGTAACCAGTATAGCAACGAGCTTTCAAATATGCTCCGTGCCAATCCGCTTTTGCCGATGTACGATGGTACAGGGAACTATTCTTCTCACGACTATCTCAGCCAGTCTGGATGGTTTGGCTTCAACAGTTATATGGCCAACCCCGTCTATAACATGCTAAACAACCAGAGCGCCAACAACAAGAGCAAAAGCTTCAACATCAATGCTGTCGCATATATTGAGGTTCAGCCTATCAAGAATCTGATCTACCGTGGTCAGGTGAACTATAACCAAAGCAGCTGGAGCTGGCGTTCATTCCTACCCGAATACTATAGCAACGATCAGGGTGGCAAACGCGATCTTGACCAGGTGACGCAGCAGACAGGCCTTGGCTGGGGCTGGGGTATGACTCACACGCTGAATTACAAGTTCTCTCTTGCCAACCATAACTTTGATGTGCTGGCCGGAACAGAGTATGCCCAAAGCCGTCCTGACTTCGGTGAGACGCTGAACGCAACCTCAACAGGCAGTATTTTCGGTACAATGAAACAAGCATATGTTGGGCTTACCAATAACCGTACAGGCCAGGCTATTGTAAGTGGATTGCCTTATGGTTATGAGACTTCCATGTCTTACTTCGGTCGAATCAATTACGACTTTAATGAGACCTATATGCTGAGCCTGGTCATTCGAGCTGACGGTTCTTCTAAATTTGCAAAGGGCCACCGCTGGGGCTACTTCCCTTCTGTATCAGCAGGCTGGGTAGTCACTAATGAAAAGTTCATGCAAAGCACCAGTAACTGGCTTTCATTCCTGAAACTACGCGCTGGTTGGGGACAGAATGGTAATAAGAATATCGGTGACTCCTTCGCATACATGACTACTTTCAGCTATGGTGATTTTGGTAACTATTCTTTCAATAATGACAAGAATGCTTCTACACAGGGTGCTTATTCAACCCGTCTGCCCAACGAAGACCTGACCTGGGAGACATCTGAGCAGCTTGACCTTGGCTTTGATGCCCGTTTCTTGGATGGCAAACTTGGTGTTACTTTTGACTGGTATAATAAGAAGACAAAGGACCTGCTGCTTTATGTGCAGATTCCTGCTTCAACAGGTTTTGCGAATCAGTGGCGTAATGCCGGTACAGTCAAAAACACAGGTATTGAGCTGGCTCTGAACTGGCGCGATAACATCGGTAAAGACTTCAACTATAACGTAGGCTGGAACATCGCTCTCAACAAAAATGAGGTAACTGAGATTATTGGTGCTTCCGACTACATCGAGGGTGGTAATGACCTTCTTGCTCAGAATACAGGCAACATGGCTCGTATGAAGGTAGGTGAGCCTATTGGCTATTTCTATGGTTACAAGACTGACGGTGTCATGCAGAATGAGGCAGACATCCTGGATTATCTGACTAAGAACTGCGGTGGAGACGCTGCTAATTCTCTGCAGGGTGCTGGCATCAAACCCGGAGATCTGAAGTTTGTTGATACAAATGGAGACGGCATCGTTAATTCGGACGACAAGACTAATCTCGGTGATCCTCATCCTAATGTCACAATGGGAATAAACCTCGGCTTTGACTACAAGGGCTTCGACTTCATCGCTACTGGTTATGCAGCTCTCGGACAGCAGGTGGCACGTTCCTGGCGTAAGTTCACCGACGGTCAGTATGAGAACTACACAACTGAAGTGTATGACTACTGGCACGGTGAGGGCACCTCAAACAAGTATCCTCTTCTTGCCCCTGGCAACAGTGGCCCGAACTGGCAGCAGGTTTCTGACCTATATGTTGAAAACGCCGGCTATTTCCGTTTGCAGAACCTGACGGTCGGTTACGACTTCAAGAAACTTTGGAAGGCATCTCCATTCTCTCAGTTGCGTCTCTACTTCGCCGCCCAGAACCTCTTCACCATTACCAAGTACAAAGGCATGGATCCAGAGAACGGTATGGCACTCAACGGTAACGAGCCATGGGTTACGGGTGTTGATGTAGGTAACTATCCACAGCCTCGTACCTATATGGTGGGTGTTAACATCAAGTTCTAATTAAATAAAAGGAATAATGACAATGAAAAAGATATCATATATTGTTGCTGCAGCATTAGTGAGTCTGGGCCTGAATTCATGCTCACTCGACGCTGAGAACCTGACTGACAGCACATCGGAGAACTTTCCGAAGACAGAAAAAGATGCAACAGCCTCACTGGCTGCCATCTATGAGAATCTGAATGCCGTCAATGCAAATCCGCAGATGTCATTCTATTATCTTTCAATGCTTGCTTCTGACGACAACCTCGGCGGTGGTGGCGCAAACGATAAACTGATGCAGGCTCTTGACTTGCTGTGTAACTATAATGCCAATATGACTGAGCAGTTCTATAAAGACCGCTATGAGGGTATTGGTCGAGCTAACGCATTATTGCAGGCTTTGCCCAACACTGATCTGAGTGATAATTTCAAGGCACAGGCTATTGGTGAGGCTAAGTTCCTTCGTGGATTCTACTATTATGAGCTGGCTTCTCAGTATGGCAATGTACCCCTGATTACCGAGCCTGGCCAAAATAGCGAGCAAGGTGATGTGACAGTACTTTGGGGCCAGATCCTTCAGGATTTGCGCGATGCAGCCAAGGATATGCCAGAACAGAGACTTACAAATGGTCATATTGACAAATATACCGCAGAGGCTATGCTGGCCCGCGTATGGTTGTTCTACACAGGTTTCTATGGAAACGGCTCTGATATTGCTTCATTGACAAGCACAACCTACAATCCGCTGACGAGCGTAACATTGCCTGACGGCAGTACGCTGACCAAACAAGATGTGATAGGCTATATTGATGACTGTGTAAACAACTCAGGTTATTCACTTGTACCTGACTATCGCAACCTGTGGGCATATACCAACAAGTATTCTCGTGACAATTACGAATACACTAAGGGCCAAGGATTGCAATGGGTAGAAGACGATAATGCTATCAACCCAGAGTCGATGTTCGCTATCAAGTTCAACAAGCTTGCTTCGTGGAGCACAACTATTGGTTATGGTAATGGTTATGCCCTTCATTTCGGTATTCGTGGTGGACAGGATGTTGACAAGACCTTCCCATTCGGTCAGGGATGGGGTGCTGGTCCTGTAGCTCCTAACCTCGTGAGCGACTGGAAGGCTGCCGAGCCCAACGACATCCGCCTCGAAGCTTCTATCCAGGATGTGCGTGAATTACCTGCCTATGCTTTTGGCGGTGCTACTTGGGCTGATTTCATCCAGGAGACGAACTGGTACGAGAAAAAGCAAAGTGCAATTGCTGGTTATGATGCAGCCACAGGCAGTTATCAACCTTGCTTTGAGGTGCTGATGTATGGTGATACGGGATGGAGCAATGGCGTGAACTTCCAGACGTCAAACATCCACGACCTAGTACTGCTCCGTTTCGCTGATGTGCTATTGATGCAGAGCGAGTTGAAAGAAGATGTGGAAGGCATCAATAAGGTCCGTGCTCGTGCAGGACTTGACCCTATTGCCAGCTATTCTCTTACAGCACTTCAAAATGAGCGCCGTTGGGAACTGGCCTTTGAAGGTACTCGATGGAACGATATCCGTCGTTTCCATATTGCAGCAGCTGCTCTTGAGAAGCAAACAAACCAACCGACTTACTCTCGTGGTAAGGCAGATACCAATTCTGCTCACAATGGTGGTTACTCTGCCCGATACAACGCTACAGCTGGTTTCCAGAAAATGCCTGAGAACCAGGTTCTCCAAGGCAAGGTGAAACAAAATGAAGGTTGGACTAGTGCTGATTCTGAATACCAGGGTTGGTAAATCATCAGAAGTTAAATTTAAACAAAGAAATTGATATGAAAAAGATATATTTAGCAATTCCTTTACTTGCAATGGCAATGACAGCCTGCAATCCATCGGAAATAGATGGTGGGTCTGAGTGGGGAGCCCTCAGTGCAGATCAAGTACAGGCATCTGCCACTCCTATACAGGTAGATGGAAAGAACGGTAACAAGATTCATGTGGTAAATTCTTCTCCCGTTGTTTCTGCATGGGATGCAGACCAACTGATTGAGAACACTACGCACACGGTAACCACAGAAGGTGAGGTTTATGTGACTAAGATTGGTACAAATGTGATTCGCTGTCTTACTACTAATATTGGTGGAACACCTACGACAAAGGAATTGACTGTTGAGGTTGATACAATCTCATACATCACTCCTGCCATTAGCGATCGTCTCTGTATCGGCAAAGATGGAGCTCCCAAATATTTCGGTAAGGGCTATAGTGCAAGCAAAATTGTTCTTGAGCAGACAATCGATAAAACGTCTGGTAAGCCAGGAAACAGCATTACCATTAAGAGCAATCCTAATCCTGCTCTATGTACCTTTAAATGGGGTACTGGCACCATGACGACCAATGTGGGTAAAATTGTTAATTATGAACTTGGTGTTGAGCATGAGCTGACCGTTGAGTTCCTTGATGCAACAGGCAAAAGCGAGACGGTAAGCCTTGGCAAATTCACAGCAGCAGCCTACTCGGATCTCCCTGAGGGCATTAAACTGCTGACAGGCTATGATCCTGTAAGTGCACCAACTGCTACTAAGACCTGGGAATTGGCACCAGCCAACAACTGGGGTAATGGCGGCAACAACGATAAGAAACCGTCATGGTGGACAACAACTGTAGAAGGGCAAGGTGGTTCTAATGGTACTCTGACATTCGACTTCCCAAACAGTACGCTTACCAAGGTTATTTTCGACGAAGGTAATAGTGCCGGTGACAAGTCGGGTTCTGGTAAATTCTCACTTGACTTCTCTACCACAGATGATTCAAAGAGCATTCAGTTCACACTGAAGACTACAGAACCGGGTAATATCATTTACCCAATCATGATTAATCAGAGTGATTATCATCCAACGGTTTACGATGTGACGGTCATTTCAGAAAATGAGCTTATTCTGAGAGCACAGCACACTAATGATGCAACTTGGGAAGGCTGCTTCTGGGTATTCCAGGCAGTGAAGGAGTAATATCTCCTCACTACTAAAACTTATCCGCCCTGTAGTATAACCGCTACGGGGCGGCTTTTAAGAAAAAAGGTTATAACTTTGCAGTGTTTCAGGAAAAAAGTTATAACTTTGCAGCGTTTATGAAAACAGGGATGGCTAAATATTGGAATATAGGACTGTCGGTGCTGATAGGCATCGTCATATTCCTATTTTGGTATGTTGCCTATCCCCATGCGCTGACTTACCAGGAGCAACTGCAACTATTCCTGTTTGATGCTGACTATTTCTGTGAGCGGATGGCGGAGCCTGGTGGACTTGCAAGATACATTGCTGAGTTTCTGGTGCAGTTCTACAATGCCACACTCTATGGCGCACTGATTCTCGCTGTACTATTTATGGTGGTGCAGCGCCTTACTTGGCGACTGATGCGCAGTGAGGATTATCATGTGTTAAGTCTTATCCCCACATTGGTGCTTTGGTTTGCAATGGGCGACGAAAACGTAATGTTGGCATATGTCGTTGCACTCATCATGGCGATGGGGTGTATCTTAGGTTTGAGACTATTGGAAAGACTCAACCTAATAGGAAAGGTCATCATCGCTCTGGTGGCTCTGCCCTTATTATATTGGCTTATCGGACCTCTGGTCTTGCTTGTGGCTGTATGTATGGTGCCAACATGGCTGGCAGGCGTCGCTGTGATCTATGTGGTAGCACTCGTCTTGGCTAGTGCCTGGCTATTGCCGTATCCTTTGATGCGCCTGGCGGTAGGTATCGGCTACTATCGTTTCCCGGTGACAGTCCCTTATCTCTTGCTATTGATACCCGCGCTAATTGCCATGATGTATTATGGCTGTCGTCATCTGCCGAAACCGAAGCAGGGGGTAAGATATGCATTAGTCTTTGGTATAATTGCTCTTCTGTTCGTTCCACAGCATTACGGTTTTGATGCGAAGAAGTATGAGTTGATGGAATACGACTATCTCGTGCGCACCAAGGACTGGAATGGCATTATCTCCAAAGCAGAGCAGCAAACACCCGACAAACCGATGAGCGTAAGTGCCACGAATCTGGCGCTGGCAATGACCAATCAATTGGGAGAACGTGCCTTCGAGTTCTATCAGCATGGCTCTGAAGGTCTGTTGCCGCCATTTGAGCGTAATTACGCCACTACACAACTGACGGGGGAGATATATTTCTGCCTTGGATTAGTTAACACCGCTCAGCGTCTGGCTTTCGAGGCGATGGAAGCGATTTCGAATTATAACAAGAGTGGTCGGGCACTGATGCGACTAGTGGAGACTAATATCATCAATGGACAGTATAAGGTGGCTGATAAGTATTTGAAGATGCTGGAGAAGACCTTCTTCTATCGGCGTTGGGCGAAGCGTATGCGAGCCATGCTGGGCGATGAAAAGGCTATCAATACGCATCCGCTATATGGAACGTTGCGTCAATATCGGCTGCAGGAGGATTTCCTGTTTAGCGACACAGAACTAGATAAGATATGTGGACAGCTCTTTATGCATAACCCTCAGAACCAGATGGCGGCGCAGTATCTGCTGATGATGCCGCTGCTCGATAGGGATATACCCCGTTTCATGCAGTATGCCCAGTATGTGCAGAGCCAGATTCGCTATAATCCTCGCATTTGTCAGGAGGCTATTGCCTTTGGGTTTATGCAACAGCGTCAGCAGCCTCCACAGGGGCTTGTCAGTCCGTTGATTCTCCAACAGCTGAATGATTTTTCGCGAATCTATTCTGCTGGAGGCAAGGATGCCCTCGGACTTCAACAGTTCAGAAACACGGCTTGGTATTACTTAATGGTAGGAAAATGAGAAAACTTATATTATCCCTGTGCCTTGGTGTCTCTACGTTCCAGTTGCTGTCATGCAGCTCTGGCCCCGAGAATCCCACAATGGTAGGTCAACTGCCTGCTATCTACCCTGACTATGTCGGTGTGACGGTTCCTGCTGAGATTGCACCGCTAAACTTCAATAGCACGGATGAGACCATCGACCGTATCGATGTCGTGGTGAAGGGTTCCAAGGGTGGTGAACTGCATGCCCAGGGTGATTTCGCCGATTTCGACGAGGATGAGTGGCACCAGTTAACGGCACAGAACAAAGGCGGACAACTTACCTTTACTGTCTGTGGAAGAAAGGACGGTCAGTGGTTACAGTACAAAGACTTTACCGTCGATGTCAGCACTTATCCGTTGGATGAGTGGGGACTGACCTATCGCCGTATCGCTCCAGGCTATGAGGTGTTCAGCAAGATGGGGCTCTATCAGCGTGACTTGTCCTCATTTGATGAGTACGCCATTATCGAGAATACGCAAGTGCCAGGCATGTGTGTCAACTGCCACACGGCCCATCAGACCGATCCTTCGAAATTCGTCTTCCATGTGCGAGGTGATCATGGAGCAACGATGTTTCAGTTTGATGGGCAGCGCGAGTGGCTAAAGGCGGGTAATAATCAGCTTGGCGGTTCTATGGTATATCCCTATTGGCATCCCAGCGGCAAGTATTGTGCTTTCTCTACGAACCAGACGAAGCAGGGATTCCACGTGGTGCCCAATGAGCGCATCGAGGTGTTCGACTTGTCAAGTGACGTGTTTGTCTATAATCCTGCTACGCATGAGGTACTGATGGACTCGCTGCTCTCTACCAAGGACTGGAGTGAGAACTCACCCGTCTTCTCTCCCGACGGCAAGACACTCTATTATATGACCTGCAAACAGCAAGAGTACCCGCTGTATTACAAGGACGAGAAATACAACCTCTGCAAGATTTCTTTTGACCCAGAGAAAGGCAAATACGGCGAGCGGGTAGATACCATTTTCAACGCCGTTGCGATGGGTAAGAGTCTGACGTGGCCACGTCCATCCTACGACGGGAAGTATATACTTTTTACGCTGATGGACTATGGATACTTCTCTATCTGGCATGAGGAGAGCCAACAGTGGCTGCTCGACCTGAAAACAGGGGAGGCCCGTGAACTGACTGAGATTAATAGCCCGAAGGCAGATAGCTATCATAACTGGGCAACAAACTCGCACTGGGTAGTCTTCACCAGCCGCAGGGATGACGGCTATTATAGCCGCCTGTATCTAGCCTGTATAGATGACAAGGGCCATTTCTCGAAACCTTTCATGTTGCCGCAGCGGAATCCGAAGGAATACTACGAGGAGAGCCTCTACTCATTCAATACACCTGACTTCACGAAGACGAAAGTGAATTTTGATGCCTATGAAGCAGGCATCGAAATTGCGTCTGACAAGCGCATCGAGTCAAAAGTAAAATAGCGAAGAGGCAATTTCCTCATCGCTGACACTTAGACAATAACCTTTGTCTTCTGGTATTTCTCACGGAATTCCGTAGGGCTACAACCCTTGCGCTTGCGGAAAAGACGGTTAAAGTTTGAAATCGTATTGAAACCCGTTCTCCAGCAAATCACACTAACACTGTCAGCAGTGTCTATCAGCATGCGGGCGGCATATCCCAAACGGATATCGACGATATACTCTGAAATGTTTTTGCTTGTACGCTGTTTGAAATAACGGCTGAAGGCCGTAGGTGTCATACCCACTAAGGCAGCCAACTGCTCCAAACTCAACTCTTCTTTGTAATGCTTGTCAATGTAGTTCTTCACCTTCAGGATACGTTCCGATTCACTTTCTACCCCGACCTTAGCAAAAGAAGAGGTAGCCAATTCGCGGGCATTGTCAAACTTCGACAATTCATAGAGTATAGAGAAAAACTCCTGCACAGCCAAGAATCCTTCCTCAATGGAAGAAAGCCGGACGAGACGGTGGTAAACCAGCATGATAGCCTGAGGGGGAAAGGCTAGTCCACGCTGTGCCCTGATGAGCATGTTATAGATAGATTTATATGAGTTAAACCTGAATGGCGATGTGGTCAGGTCAAAATTTAGTCGAAACTGCACCGTCACCTCATGGATGTCCTCGCTCTTACATTCGTGCTGCTCCCACACATGTTCCAAATCGGGACTTGTGATAAGCACTAAGTCCAGATTGTCTATCACCTCACTTGAATCGCCTACTACGCGCCGCGCCCCTGTAGCATTGGCCACAAAGTTCAGTTCCAACACATCATGTATATGGATGGGGTAGTCGAACTCCTTCTTATGGCGGTCAGCGACATACATGAAGTCGTTCTCGCCCAGTGGTGTAATCTCCCGTAACATGCCTACCTTTCCATAATCTCCAGACACATGCGTCCGTTGTGATAAGGGCATTTCCAGAAGCCAGCCTTATCATCTACGGTGTTCAGTGAGCCGTCAGGATGGCGGCTCCAGTACCACTCGCCATGCTGATAGTCTATCAGGTTGTCTTTAATATACTGCCAGCAACGGAGGGCTTTTTCGAGCGCTGCCTCATCATGGAAGTGCTGATAGATGTTATAGAAACCAACCACCGATTCGGCCTGCACCCACCAGTGCAGGTCGTCGTCTTTGGTGCCAGCCGTGAGATTGGCCTCGTGGATCATCGAACCATCGGGGTTCAGTCCCTTCTCCGATGCCTTCGCCACCATCTGCACGATGGGCTCCATCTTATTTAATATATGAGGGTCGCCCAGCACCAACGCTGCCTCATGCATCAGCCAGGAGCACTCAATATCGTGTCCATAGCTCTCCAACTGACCTGCGCCACGGGTCCAGTCCATCTCGAAGAAGAGGTCGAGGTGGTGGGTTTCGGGATTCAGTATCCTGTCGGTGAAGATATCAATCAGATTACGAAGTGACGCTTCCACGCTTACGATGGTCTCCTCAGGCACACTAATGCCAATGGGGAGTACCGATCCGAGGGCGGGTACATAGTCGCATGACTCCTGCGCACGCATCTCCTTGAGGCACCTCAACAGGTTGGCGTAAGGCTCGATGATGTGCAAGTGGGTGTTCTGTGACTTCGGATAGTTGGCATCCAGCTCTGAGAGTCGCATATCAGCGATAGGCTGCCAATCACGCGTCATAGCCTCGATATAGCCGTTTTGCTCCCTATCCAGCGCATGCTCCTCTATGCAGTCATACAGGTCGAGTGCGTATTCCAAGGCCTCTCTGTCACCTGTGGCTCTGGCATATTCCGAAAAGCCATAGATGGCAAAGCCGATGGCATAGAACTGCTTCTTCGTATCCTTGGGCTGTCCCTTATAGTCGAGACTCCAATACACGCCACCATATTCGGGATCGATGAAGTGATCGATGATATAGTCCTTGGCACGTGTCGCCATCGCCAGATACTCAGGCTTACGCAGTACCCGGTAGGCAGCAGAGAAAGTCCAGAGGATACGGGCATTCAGGATGGCTCCCTTGTCAGCATCGGCATGCAACACATTGCCGTTGTCAATACGTCCATAGAAGCCGCCATGCTCCTCATCCTGCATACGGTCGATCCAAAACCGCAAGATATTGTTCTCCAATACCTCGCGCATCTCCTGCTTCAACGTTTCAATCTGTGTCATTTCTTAATCGGATAAATATAGATAAGACCTATCATAATGAGTGCTAGGATGGCGGGGAACAAGGAGAACAGCGCCCAGATCATATTGTTGACAGCCTCTGCATCGGTGATGGTGATGACTGTCTGACCAGTGGCATCCGTACCTGACACGAAACCGGCGATACCCAGCAACAGAGCTACCAACGAGCCAGAGATGGCAGTACCGAACTTCTGCGCCATCGTACCGCTGGAGAAGATAAGACCTGTGGATGAGGTGCCGTTCTTCTCAGTGGCATAATCGGCCACATCGGCATACATCGACCACAGCAGCGGCGAATAGAGACCTATACCGATGGAAGTCAGGATCACGACACCTACCATCAGCCAGATGCTGGCAGCTTCCATCGGAATGAAAAAGAAGATCAGCGAAGTAACCACACAGATGACTGCTGCCCAGATGAATGCCATGCGCTTGGAACCAACCCACTTGGTAAAGGCAGGCGACACACCACCGAAGATCATACAGGTAAGCTCACCGAAAGTCATAAACACCGTATAGTTGATGATGAGTCCACTCACCGTCACGTCGCCATGCAGACAATACTCGAACATATAGCCAGCCACCGCATAGCGGAAACCGTTGAAGAAGTTCATGCAGATACCTATCAGCGTGAGGATCACCCAGGGACGGTTACGGAACAGGTCGGCAAAGGGTTTTAAGGAGAACTTCTCGGCACGGGCAGGCTTCTTGCGCTCTTTCGTCAACAAACCGCAAGCCAAGGTGCCTACCGTTGCCACAAAACCAAGCAATGCTCCCACCACCGCATACTGATGCTGATCGCTGCCACCCACCATCTTCTGCAGATAAGGGAACGACAGCAAGGTGACGAATCCCATGGCATAGGCTCCCACCATACGGAAGGAAGAGAACTGATTCTTCTCGTTGTCATCATCAGTCATCACACCCAGCAATGAGCCATAGGGGACATTCACCGCCGTATAGACCACCATCATCAGCAGATAGAACGTATAAGCCCAGATGCGTTTACCCGTCAGACCGAGGTCGGGGGTGTAAAGCAACAGGGCGAAGATGAGTCCAAGGGGTACGGCTCCAAAGATCAGCCAAGGACGATAGGTACCCCAACGCGACTGGGTACGATCGGCCAGAGAGCCCATCAGAGGATCAGTTACCACATCGAACATACGGGCTATCAGCATCAGAGTAGCCGTGTCTGCAACAGTCAGACCAAACACATTGGTGAAGAACAAGGGAAAGGCTATCGACATCACCTTCCAGGTGATACCACCGGCGGCGGCATCACCCAGCGCATAGCCAATCTTTTCGCTTAATTTTGCCATAGGTTTATTTTGATTATTGAATTTCGTTCAGGAACAAGACGTTTTCTGCCTCTTTGAAGACCTTATAGTCTTCGCCACTAGGCGTATTGGGCACTGGACCGAACCACTCCTTATCATAGTTACGCCACAACAGGAAGTAACAGATAGGATATTTGTCCATCTGGGGTTTGAGCACCCGTGAGAACCAAGTGGAGTCAGGGGTGTTCTGCATACCGCACTCTGTCATCGCCAGCAGCTTACCGTTATCCTCAGCAAACTTTGTCAGGAAGGTGAGGTCGGCATTCAACTGCTTCACAAAGTCCTCTTCCGTGCCCCACTGATAGGCATCCTCGCCGATCAGTGTCACCCGATCATTACCGGGATAGCGGGCCATGAAGCGCTCGGTGGTCCAGTTGCCATCCAGATTTGGCGAATAGCTCCAGAGCAGATTGTCGAGACCACGACCTACCAAATAATCCTGCAGCAGATTCCACAGGCTCTTGAACTCCTCGTCGGAACAGAGCTTCTGTCCCCACCAGAACCATGAGCCGTTGTTCTCGTGCCAGGGGCGGAAGATGACAGGTACTAACTTGCCCTCCTCATCTTTCAGCGACTCAAGGAAATCGCCCACGCGCTGCATCCATTTCTGGAAGAGCTCGGCTTTCTGTCCACCAGGCAGAATGTTTTTCACGATAGTGGTGTCGTTGACGTCCCAGGCAGAGCCGGCAGGGAACTTCTGTTCTCCCCTGCCACCGTCGGGGGCTGTTGTCAACGGGTTACGCGGATGCCAGCTGATGGTGACGATACCACCACGCTTCACATGCGCCAGCAACTCATCGTGGATACGGGTAAAGGGTACGCTGTCGAGGTTCTTGTCGTCACCCATCTCGATACCACCCAGATCGAATCCCATCACGGCAGGATAGTCACCAACGGTCAACTTCACGTCGCTCTTACCGTCTTCGTAAGCCCAACCGATGCCATAGAACGGATCATCCTGATGTCCGGCCATATAACCTTTCTTCTGGAGGGAGTCCATACGCTCCTCCAACTGCTGAGCCAGCGTCTTCTCCGGCTCAGATTTCTGCTGCGTTTTACAGCTCATTATCGCAACTGCGGCGATTAGGGTATTTCAAGCCCTACATCCATAAGGAATCTGCCAGTAAAGGTGCGCCCATTGAGTTCACAAGGCTTCTGCCAGGCTTTCACATCCTTCTCGGATACGGTATAGGTGGCATCGGCATCAAGCCCCCTCAGACGGATTCGCGGGATGGGCATGCTGTAATAGTTATCCACCTTATAGGCGAAGACCACAGCCTGACTCTTATCCCCGTTGACATACATCAGCGAGGCTATACCTTTTCTATTATAGGGGTTCTGCAAGCGATAGAGATCACCCGTCTGCACCGTCTGGCGCAGTTCCTTATAGTCGGCAAAGCAGGTGGTACACTGCAGGCGCTCCTCGTCGTTCATGTGCTTGGGCTGGAGTTCGATGCCGAGACGTCCACTCATCGCCACATCGCAACGGAACTTGATGGGGGTGATGCGCCCACCTGTGTTCCAATAAGGCACACCACCGATATGCTGTGCCATCGCATTGGCAGGGAAGAAGAGGCTCGTACCCCACTGGATATAGACGCGCTGCAAGGCATCGGTATTATCTGATACCCAGAACTCATCGAAATAAGGCAACAGTCCGTAGTTGGCACGTCCACCACCGTGGTTTACTGTTGCAATTCAACGTGCAAAAATAGCAATTTTACTTCAACCAAACCAACATTATTTTGTTTTTATAACATTTAATTTACATCAGCAGATGATACATACCGCCGGCGAGGGGTTTGATGACGCCTTTCATTTCGAGTTGGAAAAGGAGGGCTGTGAGTTGTCCGATGGGGATGCAGGTCTTGACACTGAGGACATTGAGTTGCAGGTCGTTGGTCTGTTGAAACAGACTGACGATTGCTTGTTCTTCTGGTGTCAGGTTAGGAAAGAGATTTCGTTCGATTCCATCGGATAATGCCTGTTGCAGACGAGCCTCATCCTGCCAGCCCATCGCCTTCACAAAATCCTCGGCACAGGTGATGAGAGCCGCCCCGTTATCCCGAATGAGATTGTTGCAGCCTTTGGAGAACTCTGCAAACACATGACCTGGAAAGGCAAAGACACTGCGATTATAACTCTGGGCAATCTCTGCCGTGATGAGTCCCCCACCCTTGGCAGCACTCTCCACAACAATGGTAGCATCTGCCATTCCTGCCACAATACGGTTTCGACGCACGAAATTGGGCTTGTCGGCATTAGTCTGCGTCATGAACTCCGTGAGCAGTCCCCCCTGACGGAGCATCTCTGCCGCCGTATCGCGATGACGATATGGATAGATCTGGTCGAGTCCGTGAGCCAGCACTCCCACTGTGGGATAACCATTGGCAAGTGCCTCGCGATGGGCATTGATATCAACACCGTATGCCAATCCGCTGACAACCAACACCTGGGGACAGAAACGGTGCAAATCCTCGATGAAACGGCGGATAATGTCCTGTCCATAGGTGGTACAATGGCGGGTACCGACAATACTGATAATTCGCGACTGGTTCAGATCAGCGTTACCTTTATAATAAAGGATGATGGGGGCATCAGGACATTCTGAAAGCCGTTGGGGATAGTCCTCATCCGTTAGCGTGAGGGCACGGATGCCATGAGTCTGCATATACTGGAGCTCGGCTTCTGCCCGTTTCATCGGCTCATCCCAGTCTTTCAGGGCCTCCATCAGACGGGGAGAGCAGTCTTGCAGAATATCGCCGATTTCATGGCGATGCTCAAAGATGAGTTGTGCACTGCCAACAGCACGATACAGTTCGAGTGCCGTTGCATAATTGAAGTTGCTGATACGTGTCAGCGCCATGGTGAAAAAGATTTCGTCGTTGTTCATTGTATTACTTCCTTTTAAGATATTCATAACCAAAGCGACAGCGGAGACAGTCCTTTTTGTCGCAGTATTCCCGTTTCAGTTGGATGAGTGCCTGGGAGTCACCAGCCGTCTCTACTGGCAATCCCACCTGCTGCCACATTCGGATGATATGGTTGTTCTCTGCCTTCAACTGTTCCTGGAAATCGAAGGCGCGATCACAGAGCACCTCTTTGGAACAATGGCGTCCGTAGGCAAACAGGATGGGAATCGCCGTATTGATCATCAGGAGATTGAGGGAGCCGTAGGTCAGATGCTTCTCATTACGTGAACTGGTGGAGCCAAAGGTATAATGAGTCTCCCAATAGGGGGTGACATGCGAAGCAAGAAGTGTTCTCAACTGTTCGATGGTTTCACATTCCACCAATCGGCTCAGTCCTGCTTTCTGTTGGTAATAGAGGTTGGCCAACTGCGAAATACGGATATGAGGGAAGTTCTGAGGGCGCAGACGCAGGAAGCGCCAGAGGTGGAAATCTATCGGTTTCATCGAGAATTTATGCGCCAGATACAGGTACTCGTTATGCAGTTTGGCGAAATAGCCCTCGTTGAGTGCATCCTTCTGGTAATACTCTGGTACAGCCTCCATCTGAAGGAGTCCTGCCTGCCCCATAAAGATCGCCTCTATCTGGAAGAGGTCATCACGATGATGGGCTACTGCGGAAAGGGGGATATTCTTTGCCCATTGTTCGAACACATCACCATTGATGCCGAAGCCGTAGTTGCGGGCAAGGGTCACGAAATAAGCATCCTCCCAAGAGCCATTACACAAGGCTACGCGTTGTTTGATGGCCTCCGTCTTCTGTTCCAACCGCTCTGTCTGAAGCGCTGCCATCCAGGCATGTACCATCAGGCGCGACAGGTCAGGAATCACCTTATAACAGGGCGGATAACTGTCGGTTTTCTGCAATTCATCGTAGTGATCCCTGATATGATCGGGTACATCGAGCTGCATCTGACGGACAAACTCACCATTGGCATTCATCACTTCGGCATCGAGCACCCCAGCCACATGCAGTATCACATTGTTGTAACGCTGATCTTTGTCGTGTCCGTGCAGATACCAGTCGCTCGACTTGTCATGAATCTCAACATTACCCACCCACAGCGTCTGTCCTATCCTTACCTTCGCATTGAAGAAGTCAGGACCAGCGTTGTGGTTATGCAGTCCTGGGTCGATCACTTCGACGGGGTCGCCATCGCTTGTTCTCAGTTCCTTCAGGGGGAACAGTTTGTGCTTAAACACATAATGCAGTAATTGCTCCATAGTGTCAAATTTAGTGTTAAACTTGCGGCAAAGGTAATGTTTTTCCCCAAAACAACCAAATATTTCACGGATTTTTGTTACCTTTGCCATCAAAATGAAGATAGGAAGCATTGATTTTGGAGATCGCCCCGTTTTTCTGGCTCCGATGGAGGATGTGACAGACATCGGGTTCCGACTGTTGTGTAAGCGTTTCGGCGCTGCAATGGTCTATACGGAGTTTGTGAGTGCCGAAGCCCTGATACGCGACGTGAAATCCACTATCTCCAAACTCACCATCAGCGACACAGAGCGTCCTGTGGGTATCCAGATCTACGGACGCGACATCGAGGCGATGGTGGAAGCGGCAAAGATTGTGGAACAGGCTGGTCCTGACGTGATCGACCTGAACTTCGGCTGTCCTGTGAAGAAGGTGGCTGGCAAGGGCGCTGGCGCTGGTATGCTACAGAATATCCCCAAGATGCTGGAAATCACGCAGAAGGTGGTGGATGCCGTGAAACTGCCTGTCACCGTGAAGACCCGCTTGGGCTGGAACCAAGAACAGCTGATCATTACCTCGCTGGCAGAACAGTTGCAGGACTGTGGCATCAAGGCCCTCACCATTCATGGGCGCACCCGAAGTCAGATGTACACAGGCAATGCCGACTGGACGCTGATTGGCGAAGTGAAGCGCAACCCTCGCATACATATTCCTATTATAGGTAATGGTGACATCCATTCACTCGACGAGGCCGACAAGGCTTTCGATGAATACGGTGTGGATGCCGTGATGATCGGACGCGCCACCTTTGGCAGTCCTTGGATCTTCAGTCGGGAAAACCTCGATTTCAACGAGAAACTGGATATCCTCGAAGAGCTGCTTCGCATCAATGTGGAGCGCATCGACGAGAAGCGAGGCATCCTCCATACCCGTCGTCACCTCGCAGCCACCCCCATCTTCAAGGGCATCCCCGATTTCCGCCAGACCCGCATCGCCATGCTTCGCGCCGAAACGATGTCCGACCTCCTCACCATTCTCGAAGACATCCGCCAACGATTAGGATAAAACTCATTTGGCAATAATATTTAGCAAACTTCAAACTATAAAAAGATTATGATCCAAGAAGACACCCTTTTGAATGCCAATCCGATTGTGACATTCCTTAAGAAACCGGCTGCATCATTTACCAAAGCCGACATCATTAATTACATCGTGTCTAACGAAATCCGCATGGTGAACTTCATGTACCCAGGCGGCGACGGCAAGTTGAAGACGCTCAACTTTGTCATCAACGACCTCGATTACCTCGACACCATATTAACTTGTGGTGAGCGCGTGGATGGCAGCAGCCTCTTCTCATTTATCCAGGCTGGTTCGAGCGACCTTTATGTACTGCCTCGTTTCCGCACAGCCTTCGTCGATCCGTTTGCTGAGATTCCAACTGTTACGATGCTCTGTTCTTATTTCGATAAGGATGGTCATCCCCTGGAATCTTCGCCAGAGCACACACTCCATAAGGCTGCTGTAGCCTTCACTGAGGTTACTGGCATGGAGTTTCAGGCAATGGGTGAGCTGGAGTATTATGTGATCAGCGATGACGAAGAGGAGTTCCCTGCTCAGGATCAGCGCGGCTATCACGAGTCGGCTCCCTACGCCAAAGCCAATGAGTTCCGTACCCGTTGCATGCAGTATATCGCCCAGGCAGGCGGAAAGATCAAATACGGTCATTCTGAGGTGGGCAACTTCTCACTCAACGGCAAGAACTACGAGCAGAATGAAATCGAGTTCCTGCCTGTACCTGTTGAGCAGGCTGCCGATCAGTTGATGCTGGCAAAGTGGATCATCCGCAACCTGGGCTATCAGTTGGGCTACAACATCACCTTTGCACCCAAGATCACCACAGGCAAGGCTGGTTCTGGTCTGCATATCCACATGCGTATGCTCAAGGATGGTAAGAACCAGATGCTCTCCAATGGTGTGCTCTCAGAGGCTGCCCGCAGGATGATTGCCGGTATGATGGATCTTGCACCAGCCATCACTGCCTTTGGCAACAAGAATCCCACCAGTTATTTCCGTCTGGTGCCTCATCAGGAGGCTCCCACCAATGTGTGCTGGGGCGACAGAAACCGCAGCGTACTGGTACGAGTGCCACTTGGCTGGGCTGCTGATGTGGATATGTGTCGTGCAGCCAATCCACTGGAGCCGCAGACCAACTACGACACGAGTATCAAACAGACAGTTGAGATGCGTTCGCCTGACGGCTCTGCTGACCTCTATCAGTTGCTGGCAGGACTTTGTGTCGCCTGCCGTCATGGTTTCGAGATGGAGAATGCCCTTGAGTTGGCAGAGAAGACCTATGTCAACGTGAACATCCACGCTGCAGAGAATGCCGATCGTCTGGCTACGCTGGCTCAGCTGCCTGACTCTTGTGTGGCTTCAGCCGAGTGTCTCAATCGTCAGCGTAAGGTGTTTGAGGAGCATGGTGTGTTCTCACCAGCTATGATCGACGGCATCATCGCCCAGTTGCAGGCCTTCGATGACAAGACGCTCCGCAAGAATATCGAGAACTACCCCGAGGAGATCCAAAAGCTCGTCAATCAGTATTTCCATTGCGGCTAACGATTACCCCATCCAAATTGTTAATCCTGCACAAATTATAACCTTGGTTATTATAACTGAGGTTATAATTTTGTAACTTCACATCGTGCCCGTGTGACGCAGGATTAGATATAAGATATTATCTTTGCTACACTAAGGCTCGGCGGATGTTCCTACAAGGCTCGATTTATGCCCCCAGTATGGGAATGTTTGGTTCCCAGTGTGGGAACATTTCATTCCCAACGTGGGAATATGACGTGTACTTGTAGTTTAACGATTTTAGTTGACTACTTAGAGCCTTATTTGTGATAAGGGTTGACCTGGGGTTAAACTTATTTTTAATTCATGTTGACTCGACTTTA
>ONAE01000096.1 GCA_900315695.1 uncultured Prevotella sp.
TTACGTGTTGAAACCCGAGCTCTACACCAGTCTCGACCAGAAGAAGGTGATCCGCGAGGCAGCTCTCCGAAGTGGCGTTAGCCAGGGCGTGATGAAGGCTTGCTGGGATGCAGCCGGAGAAGTGATCAAGGCCTGGGCTACGGAAGGTCACGCGGTGGCTCTGCCAGGATTGGGCTCCATGCGATTCGGTCTCCGTTCGAAGTCTGTGGAGAAGGTGGAGGACGTGAAGACCGGTCTGATCTCCAGCCGTCGTATCATCTTCACTCCGAGTGTCGATCTGAAGGATGAGCTCGCCAACACTGGTATCGTCATCACCTGCTACGACCGAGACGGCAAAGAGGTGAAGCGTGTAACTTCGACTTCTGGCGAGGTGGAGGATCCCGAGAGTCAGAACAGTGATAGTAACTCAGGTACCGACTATCCTCCGGTGATTAATCCTTAAAGAAAGGAGGTGAATGATGACGAAGAAAGAGACTGCTAAGTTTGTGATTCAGGTCATCGTGTCGATTGCATCGGCGATACTGACTGCCCTTGGGGCTACGTCGTGTATGAGTCATTAGATCTCTCGACAAGCTCGAGATGACTGGAAATGAAAATCCGCACCGTGGGGCTGTGACGCCTGCGGTGCGGATTGGTGTGTTATGAGTTTGACTTACTCGTAGTACTCGATCGTGCGGGTCTGAGTCATCTCCTGGCCCATGATAGAGCCCTTGCGGCTGATCCAGTTGCCGTGATCGTCGTACTGGTATTCAGAATAGGGCGACTTGTTCTCCATACCTCCCAGGTTGATACTGTCCTCGGCGGGAGCGCCCTGTTCGTTGTAGCTACGGGTGATTACCATTTCCTGACCCATCACGTTCATCGTCTGTGTCTTCACGTGGCCGTCTTCCCACTTGACTGCAATCGACAGTTCCTGTCCCATCACATTGAGTTTGAAAGACTGGATATAACCGTCGGCATCATACTGGGCATCGCTGACTTCCTTGCGCTGCATCTTACCGTCGGTAGTGAAGTCGATGACGATCTCCTGGCCCATGAGGTTCTGAGTGATCTTCTTGACAGGGCCTGTTGCCTCGTTCATCTCCACATCGTGGAACTTACTCTGGGCCTGCATGGCAAATGGCAGTGCCAGCAGCACCAACATCATGAATACTTTTTTCATGATTCAATACCTTTTAAGTGATTACTTGCTGTCAGCCTCGGCCTGCTTGGTCTCAGGAGCATCCTCGCCGTAGTAGTTGTAGTAGGCGTTGTAACGGTTGTAGCCCCAGTTGCTCTGCAGACGGTCGGGATCGAGCTCCTTTGCCTTGTCGTAGTACTTGATGGCCTCCTGATAGAGGGCCTTCTTGGCGTTGGGATCCTCTGTGTTCTGAGCCTGGACAGAGATAGCGGTACCAGCATAAGTCTGGAGGGCTGCGTTGTCAGACTTCAGCTCGCAAGCCTTCTTCAGATAGGTGGCTGCCTCTGCGGGGTTCTCGTTCAGCAGACCGAGACCCTTATCTGCGAGGGCTACGAAGTTGTTGGGGTTCTCAGCCAGTGCATCGTCGAGCACCTTGTAGGCTGCGTCCTTCTCACCGATGCCAAGCAGGGTGTTGTAGAGCTTCTCCATCACACCGTCGGTCTTGTGCTCAGCATAGAGCTCCTTCAGCTTGTTGCAGTAGCTGAGTGAGTCCTCCTTGGTCTTCAGACCGTCGCCGAGGATCTCGAGCTTCAGGTTCAGGCAACCCTCATACTCCTGAGGATCCTTCATGGCGATGTCGCACAGCTTGGTGGCTGTCTCCATGTCCTTGTCCTGATAAGCATAAACGGCTGCGAAACGTGCTACCTGTCCGAAGAACTCCTTCTGCGGGGTGCGGTCGTTGTTGGCGAAGAGGGGGGCTGCGTCGCTGAGGACGAACATCTCCCAGTACTTACGGGCCTTAGCGTTATCACGGTTCTGGGCAGCGTCCTGACCGGCGTTCACAAGGGTGAAACGGGGTGCGTTGAACAGGCGCTGAGCGTTCTTCTCAGCGAATGCGGGCTTTACCTTTCCCTTCTCATTGGGCTGCTGGTCGAACTTATCGCACTCGATTGCATTCTGCAGAGCTTTGTAAGCTGACTCTACCATGAGTTCCTGATCAACGGGCTTCTCTTCCTTACCCATCTGCTTGTTTACCTGGTTCTCGGTAACGATGGCGCTCTGGGCTTCAAAATCTGACATAGCAAGGTCAACGAGCTTATTGTAGGCTTTGGCTTTCTCCTGAGCGCTAGCCAACTGATCGAGACTGCTCTTCAGAAGCGTTTCTGCTTCTGCATAGGTCTTTGCCTTGAGGATTGCCTTCAAAGCGTCACTGTCACCGGCAAATGCTGTAGCACTGGCTACGAACATCACTGCCATCATCATTAATTTCTTCATACACGTAAAAATTATTAGTTGAACAAAAAAATATTTATTCGTTGTTATTTTCCGGAGCTTGTGTCTCAGGGGCTTCTGCCTCGTTCACGATCTCTGCCTCTTCAATGTCGTCGTTCTCCTCAGAGTGCTGCACCTTGCAGACGCTGGCGATCACATCGTTCTTCTTGGCGAGGTTGATGAGACGCACACCCTGAGTGGCACGACCCATGACACGCACATCGGCGACTTTCAGACGGATAAGCACACCCGACTTGTTGATGATCATCAGATCGTTCTCGTCGGTGACGACCTTGATGGCAACCAGGCGGCCTGTCTTCTCAGTGATGGCGAGGGTCTTCACACCCTTGGCGCCACGGGCTGTCTTACGATAGTCTTCTACCTCTGAGCGCTTGCCGTAGCCGTTCTCAGATACCACCATGATGGTCTCTGTCTGAGGATCGTTCACGCAAACCAGTCCTACCACCTCATCGTCGTCGCCATCGAGACGCATACCGATGACACCGGTAGAGACACGGCCCATCGTGCGGACATCGTTCTCATCGAAGCGAACGGCACGTCCGTTGCGGTTGGCGAGCAGCAGCTCATTGTGGCCGTTGGTGAGGCGAACGCCTACCACCTCGTCACCCTCGTTGATATTGATGGCAATCACACCAGCGGCGCGTACATTCTTATAGGCTGCCAGACAGGTCTTCTTGATGATACCCTGCTTCGTGGCGAACACCACATAGTGGGAGTTGAGGAACTCTTCGTCGTTGAAGTTCTTGATGCGCAGCACAGCGTTGATGGCATCGTCGGGCTCGATGTTGAGCATATTCTGGATGGCGCGACCCTTTGAGTTCTTGTCGCCCTCGGGAATCTCGTAGCACTTCTGCCAGTAGCAGCGACCCTTCTGGGTGAAGAAGAGCAGCGTGTTGTGCATCGTGGCGGCTCGTGGAAGTCGTTGAGCGGCGTGCGCTTGATGTAACCCATGTGGGAGATGGTGATCACCACGGGATCGTCGGGATAGAAGTCCTCGGCATTGAACTCGTGGTCGAAAGGAATAATCTCCGTGCGACGCTCGTCGCCATACTTCTCCTTCACCTCTTGCAGCTCCTGCTTCATCACCTCCTTACAACGCTCGGGGTTGTTCAGGATTTCCTCCAAGTCGGCAATCAGCTTCATCAGGTCGTCGTACTCCTGGTGGAGCTGATCGACACGCAGACCTGTGAGCTGAGCCAGACGCATATCGACGATGGCCTTCGACTGGAGCTCATCGAGTTCGAAGCGGGCCTCCAAGTTACGCTGGGCATCTGTAGGGGTCTTACTATTTCTAATAATGTGTACCACCTCGTCGATATTGTTCACGGCGATGATCAAGCCTTCGAGGATGTGGGCACGCTCCTGGGCTTTCTTCAGATCGTACTTGGTGCGACGGATTGTCACATCGTGACGGTGCTCAACGAAGTACTTCACGCACTCCTTGAGTGAGAGCAGACGGGGACGACCTTTCACTAGGGCGATATTGTTGACAGAGAACGAGCTCTGCAATGCTGTCATCTTAAAGAGCTTGTTGAGCAGCACGTTAGCATTGGCATCGCGTTTGCAGTCAACCACGATACGCATACCCTGACGGCCTGACTCATCGTTGACGTTTGCCACACCCTCGATCTTGTGCTGGTTGGCCAGATCGGCGATATATGCCACAAGGTCTGCCTTATTGACACCATAAGGGATCTCTGTGACGACAATCTTGTCGTGAGTCTCCCCACTCTCAATCTCTGCCTTGGCACGCATCACGATACGGCCACGACCTGTCTCGTAAGCGTCGCGAACCCCCTGCAAACCATAGATATAGGCGCCTGTGGGGAAGTCGGGACCAGGGATATACTGCATCAAACCATCGGTGTCGATGTCGGGGTTGTCGATATAGGCACAGCAGCCGTCGATGACCTCGCTGAGGTTATGGGTAGGCATGTTGGTAGCCATACCGACGGCAATACCGTTACCACCGTTCACCAGGAGGTTTGGAATCTTGGTTGGCATCACGGTGGGCTCCTCGAGGGAGTCGTCGAAGTTGGGCGTCATGTCAACGGTGTCCTTCTCGAGGTCGTCCATGATGTGCTCTCCCATCTTGGAGAGGCGGCACTCCGTGTATCGCATGGCTGCCGGTGAGTCGCCATCCACGGAACCGAAGTTACCCTGACCATCTACCAGCGTGTAACGCATATTCCAGTCCTGAGCCATACGCACAAGGGCTCCATAGACGGAACCGTCGCCGTGGGGGTGGTACTTACCAAGCACCTCACCTACTACGCGCGCACATTTCTTATAAGGTTGTGTGGATACGTTGTTGATGCCCATCATACCATAGAGGATACGACGGTGTACGGGTTTGAAACCGTCGCGCACATCGGGAAGTGCACGAGCCACAATGACTGACATGGAGTAGTCGATGTAGCTGGACTTCATCTCTTCCTCGATGTTGATCTTAATAATTCTGTCGTTGTCGAATGTTTGATCCATTAAAAATTCGTTTTATTTATTTTACTATTTTACTTGCTCGTTTTGGGGGCAAAATCGCGTTTAAGGCACTTTTTAAGCCCGCTGACGCGTTTTTAACCGTGCAAAGGTAGTCAATTTTTAATAAAGAGCCAAACCTTTTAAGCTATTTTATGAGGATTTGCTCTCTTTTTTTATCTCTATTTTGGCATGGTGTTTGCAAAATTATTCGTATATTTGCAAAGTGAAAGAAATAAATTAGTATTATATGACGAGTCAATTTTCGCCAAAAGTATCGGAAATACTGGCATTTTCACGCGAAGAAGCCGCCAGACTGGCCAGTCGCTCTGTCGGACCAGAGCATCTGCTGTTGGGGATGCTCAGAAGCAACGACGGACCAGTGATTGACCTGTTTCACCGTCTGAACCTGAATCTGCAGTCCATCAAGACAGAACTGGAGCAGCGCGTGAGAGAGGATGAGATTGGTGTACCTATCCACACGACAGACCTCGTGCTGAACGAGAAAGCCAGTAACATTCTGAAACTTGCCGTGCTGGAGGCACGTATCCAGCGAACAACTAAAGTAGATGAACAGCACCTGTTGCTTGCCATTCTGCATGATGCAGTGAACAACGGTGCCAAACAAGTATTAGAACTGAACAACATGAATTACGAAGACGCTATGGCGATGCTGTTTGCCCCCAAGAAGGAAAACGGCATCACTAACGGTATCGGTCTGCCCGATGAGGACGAGGACGAATATGATGAAACAACCTCCGCTCAAGCGGGAGCCAGCAAGGCTGCCTCTGCTACTGCGCAGAAGAAGCCTGCCACTAAGACACCTGTATTGGACACCTTCGGCACCGACCTGACGGCTGCTGCCGCTGAGGGGAAACTCGATCCCTGTGTGGGGCGTGAAAAGGAGATACAGCGTATCATTGAGATTCTGGGGCGCAGAAAGAAGAATAACCCTATATTAATAGGTGAGCCGGGTGTGGGAAAGAGTGCCATCGTGGAAGGACTGGCACAGATGATCAACTCGCACCATACGAGTCCGATGCTCTTCGGCAAGCGGATCTATACCCTCGACATGACGGGTGTGGTGGCTGGTACGAAGTATCGCGGACAGTTTGAGGAACGCCTTAAAGCCCTGATGAAGGAGTTGGAGGCCAATCCCGACGTGATCGTGTTTATCGACGAGATTCACACCATTATCGGTGCTGGTTCCACACCTGGTTCGATGGATGCCGCCAACATCATGAAACCCGCATTGGCAAGGGGTACGATACAGTGTATCGGTGCCACCACGCTTGATGAGTATCGCAACTCGATAGAGAAGGACGGTGCCTTGGAACGCAGATTCCAGAAGGTACTGGTGGAGCCGACCACGAATGAGGAGACACTGCAGATCCTGAAGAACATCAAGGACCGATACGAGCATCATCACCATGTGACCTATACGGACGAGGCTTTAGTGGCGTGTGTCAGATTGACAGACCGTTATGTGACAGACCGTTTTATGCCAGATAAAGCCATCGACGCCTTGGACGAGACGGGCTCACGCGTACATCTATCTAATTCGCAGGTACCTCCAGAGATTGCCGAGAAGGAGAAGGAGATTGCCAATGTGAAGGAGAAGAAGCAATTGGCAGTGAAGAACCAGAACTTTGAACTGGCAGCAGGCTATCGTGACAGACAGACTCAGTTGGAAACTGAACTGCAGGCGATGAACGAGCGTTGGAGCAAGGGCGAAGACGAGGAACGCCAGGTGGTGGATGCCGAACAGGTGGCTGAAGTGGTGTCGATGATGACAGGTGTGCCTGCCCAGCGGATGGCTGAACAGGAGGGTATCCGTCTGAAGGGTATGGCGCAGGAGCTGAAGAATGCAGTAATTGCTCAGGATAAGGCCATCGACAAGATGGTGAAGGCTATCCAGCGCAACCGTGTGGGCTTGAAGGATCCCAACCACCCCATCGGCGTGTTTATGTTCCTCGGACCGACAGGTGTGGGTAAGACGTATCTCGCCAAGAAACTGGCTGAATTTATGTTTGGCAGCAAGGATGCCCTGATCCGTATCGACATGAGTGAATATACGGAGAGTTTCAACACTTCGAGACTGATTGGTGCGCCTCCGGGCTATGTGGGCTATGAGGAAGGCGGACAGCTGACTGAACGTGTGCGCCGTCACCCCTACTCGATTGTGCTGCTCGATGAGATTGAGAAAGCGCATGGTAATGTGTTCAACCTCTTGTTGCAGGTGCTTGACGAGGGACGTCTGACGGATGGAAACGGACGCATGGTGGATTTCCGCAACACGGTGATCATCATGACCTCTAATGCGGGTACTCGCCAGTTGAAGGATTTCGGACGTGGCGTGGGATTCAGCGCTTCTGACACGACAGGACTGATGCTGAACGAGCAGGATAAGGAACATGCAAGAGGCATTGTGCAGAAGGCGCTGTCGAAGCAGTTCTCACCTGAGTTCCTGAACCGTCTGGATGAGATTATCACGTTTGATCAGCTCGATTTGGATGCCATCAAGAAGATTATCGACATCGAACTGAAGAGTCTCTATAAGCGTATTGAGCAGATCGGCTATAAAGTGAGTCTGGCTGAGGATGCCAAGGAGTTTGTGGCCACGAAGGGCTATGATGTGCAGTTTGGTGCCCGACCGCTGAAACGCGCCATCCAGAATTACATCGAGGATGGTATCAGCGACATCATCGTGAACGGGAACCTGCCGTTAGGCTCCGTGATTCATATCACGCTTCATGAAAACAAAAATGAGTTAGTGTTCAACTAACTCATTTTTCTTTTATTCTCTTTTTTACCTTTACAAACTCTCACATTCCTTAAGCCACAGGGCACTCGAAGCATCGCTCGGCATGCGCCAGTCGCCACGTGGTGAGAGACTCACACTTCCCACCTTCGGACCATCAGGCAGACAAGAGCGTTTGAACTGCTGATTGAAGAAACGGCGACAGAAGGTGACGAGCCACTTCTTGATGGTTGCATCATCGTAGGTATCGGCAAAAGCCTTCTGAGCCATCAGGAAAATCTTCTTCGGACTGAACCCATAGCGCAGGAAGTAATAGATAAAGAAGTCGTGGAGCTCGTACGGTCCCACAAGGTCTTCGGTCTTCTGCTTGATATTGCCAAGTTCGTCGGCAGGAATCAGTTCGGGAGAGATCGGGGTATCCACGATGTCGAGCAGCGTCTCCGTAGCCATCTCGCCTGATACATAAGTCACGAGGTAACGGATGAGCGTCTTGGGTACGCCTGCATTCACACCATACATCGACATGTGGTCGCCGTTATAGGTGGCCCATCCCAAAGCGAGTTCTGACAGATCGCCAGTACCAACGACAATGGCATTCTCCTGGTTGGCCACATCCATCAGAATCTGCGTACGCTCGCGTGCCTGAGAGTTCTCATAGGTGATATCGTGCTTCTTCATGTCATGGCCGATATCCTCGAAATGCTGGATGACGGCCTTGGCGATGCTGATCTCCCGGATAGTGACACCTAAGGTCTGCATCAGTTTGACGGCATTGTTGTGTGTACGATCGGTGGTACCAAAACCTGGCATCGTAATGCCAATGATACCTTTACGATCGAGATCCAGCTTATCGAAAGCTTTGACGGTGACAAGCAGGGCCAGTGTAGAGTCAAGTCCGCCACTGATGCCAATGACAGCTTTCTGTGCATTGATGTGGTAGAGACGTTTGGCGAGTCCTGCCACCTGGATGTTCAGAATCTCCTCACAGGCAGAATGCATATCCTCATTCTTTGGAATAAACGGATGGGGATCGATGGCACGTTGCAATTCAAAGTCGCGTTCCTGAACGGGTTTGCAGGCTATCTCCAAAGCATGGGAATGACGCTGTGCATTGATGAACGTGGTGTTCTGACGGCGCTCTACACGCAGCTTCTCTACATCGATCTGATACTGCTGGATCTGGGGGGAGAAACAGAAGCGATCACCCTCTGCAAGAAGGTGTCCGTTCTCGAAGATCATGGCGTTGCCACCATAGACGAGATCCTGTGTGGATTCGCCAAAACCACTGCTGGCATAGACATAGCCGCTGATGGTGCGGGCACTCTGCTGAGCCAGCAAGGATTTGAGATAGGCATGTTTGCCAATGAGCTCGTTGCTGGCGGATAGGTTGAAGATGATATCAGCACCAGAGAGTGCCAGGTTGTTGCTGGGCGGAATAGGTGCCCATACATCCTCACAGATCTCGACGCCAAACTTCATGCCGCTGGAAGTGACGAAGAGCTTGGGCTCAGCACTCACAGAGACTGACGTGCCTGCGAAATAGAAATTAGAAGGATTCAGATCCTGAGCAGAGGCAAACCAGCGCTTCTCGTAGAACTCGGCATAGTTAGGCAGATAAGTCTTGGGGATGACACCCAATATCTGGCCTCCCTGAATGACAGCAGCACAGTTATACAACAGGCCGTTGATGATTACTGGCAGGCCTACAATGGAGATGATATTGAGTTTGCGGGTGAAGTCGAGCAGCGTGATGATGGCACCCTCGGCACGATCGAGCAGGAGCTGCTCTTTGAAGAGGTCCTGACACGTGTAGCCTGTGATACAAAGCTCCGGGAATACAATCACCTCTACCCCACGGCCTTCGGCCTGGGCGATGATACTCTCTATCTGCTGGACATTGTAATCCACATCAGCCACCTTCACAGCAGGAACGGCAGCTGCCACTTTTACAAATCCGTATTTCATAGCTTTACTTTTTGAATGTCGTTTTCTATGAGTGTATAGATGAGCGCAGGCTGCTCGAAGAAGGGGTTCTCACGGAAGGCATGAAGCTTATAGAACTTCACAGGATCCATGCGCACATCAGCATTGACAGGCGGTTTCAGCAGGAAGTGCTTGTCGCGCTTGTAGGCTATGAACTGGATGCAGCAATGCTCAAACTCATTGAGATCCTCTCGCCCGAACTCCTCGATAAACTCTTTGGTGTTGGGTTCTATCTCACCTTCTGCACGAACCTGCCAGGCTGTGCCCTCAGCAGTAAGATAAGTATAGCGGAGATAATAATTGGAGTCGTTGACCAGATAAGTCTCGAAACGTGTCTCCATCAACTCCTTTACATTCATCGGCACGAAGGCCAGGAAGGCACTCAGCTTGTCGCCACCTTTCCTTTCCTCTGGTTTCGCCTTGAAGGTGACAGGCTTATCAGCAGGCTCAGACTCTTCCACTTCATCATCAGCAGCCAAGGCGGCTTTCACAGATGTGGCCTTTGATTCGACCACATGGCGTGTATCATAATTCTCGTCGCCCACAACAACCACTTCCGTGAGGCGCATAGGCACCTGGAAGCCGTCTTCGTCTTCAACGAGTACGATATTCTTTCCTTGGAATCCGGCAACTTTTCCGCCGCCGACTTCGCTTAAAAATCTTACTTTGTCTCCTATCTTCATAGATTTTGATTTAGAAACTGGGGGCAAAGGTAAATAAAAAAGCCCGAACTACCAAACGTTCGGGCCTTTTTCTTACAGGATGCTGTCGTGAGGGCATCAGTTAATCACTGGAACCACCGGCAATATCAAGCAGTTCGCTGGTGATAGCCTGCTGACGTCCCTTGTTGTACTGCAAGTTGAGTTCACGCAGCAGCTCATCGGCATTGTCGGTGGCTGTCTGCATGGCAACCATACGGGCTGCGTGCTCAGAGGCATTGTTGTCGAGCAGAGCCGTATAAAGCAGCAGGTGTGCGTACTTCGGAAGCAGTTGTGTGAGCACAGTGTTCATGTCGGGCTCCACGATGAAGTTATCGTTGAGCGGCTTCACGTTCTCTTTCTCTTTATCCAACTGGCGCTCACCACGCTTCTTCAGATACTCCTGCGATTCCTTCGTAGCAATGACGCTCGTCAGGTCACGCTCATGATCGGCATTCAACTCCGACTCGATGTCGATGGGCAGGAAGGTCTTACGGGTAAGAATCTGTGATCCTGCACTCTTAAAGTGATGATAGATCAGTTCTACCTTATCGATTTTACCCTCATAAAACTTCTCACCCAGTTCCATCGCGATCTCAATGCATTTGTTGGCATTGGGTTTGTCGGCTAATGCAGAAAACTCGCCCTGCACGTTCAGCCCCATCTTCTTGGCCTTCTCATGGACCTTTCGGCCTATGGGATAGATCTCGACATTCTCGCGCCCAATCTCTTCAGCGTATTTATCAACGGCATTCAGCATCAGTTTGATGGTGTTAGCGTTGAAACCACCACAAAGAGAAGAGTTCGACGTGAAGACGACAAGGGCAACCCTTTTTACAGGACGCACCTGATCGTAGATGGTATGTGCCTCTGCCTCGGCAGCGAGGAACGACTTGAGGATGTGCTCCAGCATCGTCTCGTAAGGCAGCATATTCTGAATTGCCACCTGTGCGTGATGGAGTTTGCTGGAGGCCACCATCTTCATAGCCGACGTGATCTTTCGCGTGGAGTTGACTGAGGCTATGCGGCCTTTAACTTCTTTCAGGCTGGGCATAGGCTATTGGGCACGTCGCGCATCAATCCGTGTACACCACAATAGAGGATGGCAATCTGCTCTCCTACGGGCATCGGGCTGTACTGCGGCTGAATTAGCAACTGGTTGTTCTTACGTCCACGATCCAGTGTCATCGCCGTCACAGGATCCATATCACTTGAGAACTTTGAGAAGGCCTCGAGCTCACGATACTGTGCCTGGTCGATCTTCAGTGTACCAGCCACTTTCTTCATAGACTTGATCTGTGCTGAACCACCCACACGGGATACAGAGATACCCACGTTGATGGCAGGACGGAAGCCCTGGTTGAAGAGGTTGGACTCCAAGAATATCTGACCATCGGTAATAGAGATCACATTCGTCGGGATGTAAGCCGATACGTCACCAGCCTGTGTCTCGATGATAGGCAGAGCGGTCAAAGAACCACCACCCTTCACATGACCCTTCATGCACTCGGGCAGGTCGTTCATCTGCTCAGCCACCTCCTGCTGCTCGTTCATCTTGGCAGCACGCTCCAACAGACGAGAGTGGAGATAGAACACATCACCTGGATATGCCTCACGTCCTGAAGGACGGCGCAGGATCAGTGACACCTCACGATAGGCCACAGCCTGCTTGGAGAGGTCGTCATAGACCACTAGGGCGGGCAGACCACGATCGCGGAAATACTCACCGATGGCAGCACCAGCAAACGGTGCATAATACTGCATGGCGGCAGGATCGGCAGCTGTAGCAGCTACGATGATGGTGTAAGGCATAGCGCCATGCTCCTGCAGTGTAGAAACAAGGGCTGCAACGGTAGATGCCTTCTGACCGATGGCTACATAGATACAATAGACAGGCTTGCCTGCCTCATAGAAACTCTTCTGATTGATGATGGTATCCACAGCAATGGCGGTCTTACCCGTCTGACGGTCACCAATGATGAGCTCACGCTGTCCACGGCCAATAGGGATCATCGAGTCGATGGCCTTCAGACCTGTCTGCAGCGGCTCCTTCACGGGCTGACGGTAGATCACACCAGGAGCCTTACGATCCAGCGGCATCTCGAATGTTCCTTGATGCCCGAAGTGGTACCCAGAAGCACACAACCTACGTTGTCTTCCTCCAGGTTCATCACGATAGCCATCGTCCCGTTCTCGAATTCGAGCAGTTCGCTGGCCTCGACGTTACGCAGGCCATAGATACGGGCCACGCCATCACTGACGGTCAGCACGGTTCCCACCTCATCGAACTTCTCGTCATCCGAGATTCCCTTCAGCTGATCAAGCAGCACCTGGGACACTTCGCTTGGTTTAATCTTATCTGACATTGTTTTTTACCTTTTTACTTTTTTACCTTTTACTTTTTCAAGGTTGATAGAATGGAGTTGAGTTTTGCCTTGACACTGGCGTCCATGCGATAGGTGTCGTACTCCAGGATGAAGCCGCCGATGATGTCGGGGTTCACCTCTGTCTCAAACTCCACAGTTCCATTAGTCTTACTCTCCACCATCTGGCGCATCTTCTGCTCTGTGGCAGGTGATACAGCAGCAGCGGTGATGAGGCGTCCGCGGATGACATTCTTCTGTTGGCGGTAAAGCGTGACGTACGAATTGGCGATGAACTGCATCACACTCTCACGGTCTTCCTTCAGCACCAGCTGGATGAAAGCCTTGGTCAGATCAGAGGGTTTCTCGCCAACAGCCGTCAGCAGCAGAACCTCCTTCTTGTCCTTTGAGAGCATCGGATTGTCTATCGTAAACCGCAGCTGTGGCACCTCAACATAGCTCTTGGCGAGCTGCTGCATCTCGGTGTAAACAGCATCCTCGATTTTCGCGTCTGTAGCACTCTTCAAGAGCGCACGGGCGTATCTTACCGATATGACTCCTATATCCATACGTTCATTACTTATTTGTCAGTTGAAACCTCATCCAGCATACGTTCAATCAGATCCATCTGAGCCTTGTCGTCCTTCAGATTCTGACGGAGCACCTTCTCGGCAATCTCCACACTGAGGGCAGCAACTTGCTGACGGATGTCGGCGATGGC
>ONAE01000049.1 GCA_900315695.1 uncultured Prevotella sp.
ATATGCATGTACTTCAAACATTCTGCCAAACCATGTTTCTTTCTTTTTGACATAATAAACCCCGAAAGTTTTTTGTCTAACTTTCGGGGTTCAGATCAGGGATGCGAGCCCTTTTGCTTTTAGTGACAGTGAATATATAGAGACGAAATCTATCGCATCAATATCTGCTCTGCGTGTTCTTTGGTTTTCACCTGTTTGCCTGCGAAGATCTGCTCGATGATACCTTCTTCATTTATAATAAAGGTGGTGCGGATGGTGCCCATGGTCTTTTTGCCATACATCGACTTCTCGCCCCATGCACCCATCGCCTCCAGAAGCTCATGATTGACATCTGCTATCAGGGGGAAAGGCAACTCATATTTCTCCTTGAACTTCACATGCGAAGCAGCGGAGTCCTTGCTTACGCCAACCACCTCATAGCCTTTGCCCTGCAACTCTCCATAGTGGTCGCGCAGGCTACATGCCTCAGCTGTACAGCCGCTTGTATTGTCCTTCGGATAGAAGTACAGCACTAACTTACGACCCTTGTAATCACTCAGACGGATCTCACGTCCCTGTTCGTCTTTGCCCAAAATCTCAGGCGCCTTGTCTCCAATGTTCATCATACAATCTTTTTATAGAGTTTCCTTATTGATAGGTTTTGCCTTGGTCTTACCATGTGGCAACTTCTTTGATGTTAAACTGTCTCGGGTTCCCAGAGGTGGCGCTGCATATCTACGTGACCATTGGGCTTGAAGGTGATGCCTTCGGACTCTAACAATGGACGCTGGCGACTCCAGCCTGGAGCAGTGCGACCTGCATTGTTCACCACACGATGACAAGGTAGTAATTCGGCACCTGGAGTATAACGCAAGGTGCGACCTACCATCCGTGAGTGACTGGGCCAACCTGCAAGTGTAGCGATATGTCCGTATGTGGTTACATAGCCTCGTGGTATCTGGCTGACGATGTTCAGCACAGCATCACGAAACGTCCTTGCCTGCTCAGGCGTCATTTTATCGGGATAGTCTTTCATCGGCTCATCCACTCCTTTCGTTCCTTTTCGGACATCTTCTCGATGGCATAGCGAAGCATGGTGCGAGGCATTTCGTGGGCATGCTGGCGGAGAAAGTCGCGAAGGAGGTCCATTGATACTCTCTTACCCATCTCGCGGAGCATCCAACCAACGGCCTTATGCATCAAGTCGTGGGAATGATGCAGATGAATCTCGGCATAGCGGAGGCACCATGAGGGATCGCCCATCTGAGAGGTTTTCCACGAACAGACAATGCTCATGCGCTGCTTCCAGAGACAGGGACTATGCGCCAATGAGTCAAGCACCTTGATCTTATAGTCTCTATCGCCCAGGTTTGATGGCAACAGAAGCCAATGACCCAAGATCTTGTGAACGGAGAGGTCAACTAAGTCCCAGTTATTTGCCTGCTCGGCATATTGTAGATACATCGTCACAATCTCGTCGCGCTTCTTGATGGCATCGGGATTGCTTTCCAGACGTTTGGTAGCCAACTTCTCAAACTTCGCAACGAGGATCAAGAAGCCACAAAGCCGCACCTCATGCCAACGGCTTTTTAGCAGCATCGACACCTCGCTCAAAGGGAAGTCTGGGCCTGCCGCCTTTACCACCCCTCTTGTCTGCGGAACCTTCAGCCCCAGAAATTCATCTCCAAAGCCGTACTCACCAGGCCCTGTCTTGAAGAACCCCATGAGTATCTGCCGCTGGGCCTCATTACGCTGCGACTCCATCAATTCGACAATCTCCTGTGCTTTGCTCATATATAGAATTCAGAAGGATCTATCAATCCGGCACGGAGGGCATATTTCACAGCTTCGTGGGCTGTGTTGATGCCCAGCTTGCGGAAGATATTCTTGCGATGGGTGGTGACGGTGTGGATGCTTGAGAAGCGTTCGGCTGCAATCTCCTTGGTGGTCTTACCCTGAGCGATGGCTTTAATGATCTCCGTTTCCGTAGCCGTCAGGATATCGGGTTTCTCCTCTTCCTGCTGTTGGGTAATAATGGCTTCCAATGCCCGCTGACTGAGGTAGCGTGTATGTCGGTTAACGGCCTGCAGGGCCTCACGTATCTCACTCATCGGTCCATCCTTGAACACCAGGCTGAACTGATGGGAGGAATAGACCACACGACGGACGAACTGGGGTGTGAGCTCATCGCTGATGAGAATCCATTCCGACAGGCTGAAACGCTCAGCCACAATCAGCAGTTGATCCTCGTCGGCAAAATCAAACAGGGTATAGTCCAGAAACACGACAGCATCTTCGTGTTCCTTCAGCAACTCTGTCAGTCCTGACTTATCGACTGCACGAAAGACGGCACTTCCCTCATCGCGCTTGAGCAGACTCTGCAGCGCATAGGCCGTGAGTTCCTGATTATCTGCAATAATATAATTCCTCATACTGTGTCGGTTTGGTGGGGACAAAGGTACATTATTAAAAGCAATCTGCCAAATCTTTTGTAAGGTTTGACAGATTACGCATTACTTTTTTAACTTTTTTCTTTTTTATATTTTATCGAGTGCTTGTGCGAGGTCGTCGATGATGTCGTCGATGTGCTCAGTACCGATCGAGAGACGCACAGTAGAGGGCGTGATATGCTGCTCGGCCAGTTCTTCAGGTGAGAGCTGAGAGTGCGTGGTGGTATAAGGATGGATCACAAGGCTCTTCACATCTGCTACATTTGCCAGCAGTGAGAAGATCTGCAGGGCATCGATAAACTTCCAGGCCTCTTCCTGTCCACCCTTCACTTCGAAGGTGAAGATAGAAGCACCACCATTGGGGAAATACTTCTTGTAGAGCTGGTGATCATGATGACTCTCCAGAGCTGGATGGTGAACAGCAGCTACCTTCGGGTGCTTGGCAAGGAAATCGACCACCTTCAGGGCATTCTCCACATGACGCTCCACACGCAGACTCAAGGTCTCTACACCCTGCAACAGGATGAAGGCATTGAACGGAGAGATGGCAGCACCGGTATCACGCAGGATGACGGCACGAATACGGGTGACATAAGCGGCTGCACCTACGGCGTCGGCAAACACGATACCATGATAGCTGGGATCGGGCTTGGAGAGCGTGGGGAACTTGTCGTTCTGTTTCCAGTCGAACTTACCACCATCCACGATGACACCACCAAGGCTTGTACCATGACCACCCAGGAACTTGGTTGCCGAATGCACCACAATGTCAGCACCATGCTCCAGCGGACGAATCAGATAAGGTGTGCCGAACGTGTTATCCACGATGAAGGGGATACCATGCTTGTGAGCCACAGCTGCCACACCCTCGAGGTCGAGCACATCGGAGTTGGGGTTGCCGAATGTCTCAGCATATATTACTTTTGTGTTGGGTTGGATAGCTGCCTCGAGGGCTGCGAGGTCGTTTACATTAAGAATGGTATTGCTGATGCCCTGTGTGCTGAGCGTGTGGGTGATCAGGTTGTAAGAACCGCCATAGAGGTTGTCGGCAGCAACGATATGGTCACCGGCCTGCACGATGTTCTGAAGTGCATAGGTGATGGCAGCAGCACCAGAGGCGACAGCCAGACCAGCCACACCACCCTCGAGGGCTGCAACGCGATCCTCGAACACACCCTGAGTGGAGTTGGTAAGACGACCATAGATATTACCTGCATCGCGAAGGCCGAAACGATCGGCTGCATGCTGTGAGTTACGGAACACATACGATGTGGTCTGATAAATAGGTACGGCACGTGCGTCGGTAGCGGGGTCAGCCTGTTCCTGTCCTACATGAAGTTGTAAAGTCTCAAACTTGTAATTCTTTGTACTCATAATCTTATCCTTTCTTTTATTTGTTATTAATCATTGAACTTCGTTCGAACTCGCTTTCACTCGGAATAGCCCGAATTGGATTCGGCTCTTCGCTCGCTTAATCACGACTTTTCTGGGTGCAAAGGTAAGGAGTTTAGAATAGCCAACCAAATTTTTGCCAAATTACAGAAGATTTACCTAAAATCTAAGAATTAGCAGAATTCTATTCTTAATCTTGCTTTCCTAAGCCTCTTTCAAAGAATATTATTCCAAAAAGGGTGTATTTTTAGCCCTTTTTTGTTGCAATTTCGCTAAAAATATCGTAACTTTGCAGTCGAAAACAAGTTTCGACAGCGAGCTCAGGCGGCGCCTCAGCAATTCGAATACATTCGATTGCATTCGGCTTGCACTGACCTTGCACCGTCGAAAACAAGTATCTAACTAACTTTTAACAAGATGAAAAGACTTATTTCTACCCTTTTTGTGGTTTTCGCCGTCTTGATGGCAATGAACGCTCAGGAGCAGCCGCTTCTGAAAACCCATGTTGAAACAGGCGATGTCGAGGGAGTTCTCGACGGTACCCTCGCAGTTTATAAAGCTATTCCTTACGCAGCTCCGCCAGTGGGAGAACTCCGTTGGCGCGACCCTCAGCCTGCCAAACCTTGGGAAGGTGTGAGAGTATGTGATGAGTTCGGTCCCCTACCGCCTCAGCCTACTCGTTCTGGTCGCACTGCCGACATGATGAGTGAGGACTGTCTCTATCTGGGTATTGCCACACCTGCCACTTCCGTCAACGATCGTCTGCCTGTGTTGGTATGGATCCATGGTGGTGGTTTCCAGACTGAATGGTATGGCGGCGACCTCTGGAAATACCTGGCTCAGCGTGGTGTAGTCATTGTCAGCATCGAATACCGCACGGGGGCCCTCGGCTTCATGGCTCATCCTGAGCTTGCCAAGGAATCGGAGAATGGTCACACTGGCAACTATGGCCTGCTGGATCAGATCTTTGCCCTTCAGTGGGTACAGCGTAACATAGCCAACTTCGGTGGTGATCCCTCGAAGGTAACCATCGCTGGTGAGAGTGCTGGTGCCATCAGCTGCAGTCTGCTCTGCGGCTCGCCTCTGACAAAAGGTCTCTTCCATGGAGTCATCAGCCAGAGTGGTGGTTCATTCGCTCCCTGGCACGACGGAACTCGTACACTTGGCATTGATGCTTCTCAAAAAGGTGCCGAGCAGCAGGGACTGGCCTTCCAGAAACATCTGAAGAAAAAGTCGATCAAGCAGCTCCGAAAGATGGATGCCATGTCGCTCTGCGATGGTAATGTAGGCTTCGCCGGCTTCTGGCCCTGTGTTGACGGCTATGTGATCTGCGACGACCAGTATCGTCTTTACGAACGTGGCGAATATAATGATGTACCCGTGATTGTGATGACAAACTCAGATGAGGGTGCCTTGTTCTCGCCAGGTAATATCAAGCCTGAGGATTATCAGAAATCAATAGAGAACATCTTTGGCTCCTTTGCAGAGGAGGCAAAGAAGGTATATCCAGGCAATACAGCTGATGAAGCATGGCACGGCTTTGGCGACGCTTTCCGCGACATGGGGTTTGCATGGCCCTCTTATGCTTGGGTGAGTCTTCAGACCAAGACGGGTAAGAGTCCTGCCTATGCCGCCTATCTTGCCCAGCCCTCCACGCGCAGTTTCTCTCAAGACCCGCGCCGTCGCGGTGTGGCTCACGCTGACGACATCCTCTATCTGAATGGTGAGTTCCTGAAGCAGCCCGACAAGTATCCTTATGAGGCTGCCTTATCCGAAATCATGCAACAGTACTGGGTGAACTTCATCAAGACGGGTAACCCCAATGGTAAGGGACTGGCTTACTGGCCTTCGTTCGACGACACGAAACCCACCACGATGCAGTTCAGCAATGGTGCTTCACTCATCATGCGTCCTAACCGCGAACAAGTAGATTTCATTGATCGCTTCTATAAGGCTAAGCGTGAAGAAACCGAGAGCCAGCGTTAAAGAAAGAACCGTTTAAATTCACTCTCGAAATTCGGCGTCAGGAGATTCTGGCCCATCGCCTCCCTGATTTCATCGATCGACCAGAATCTCCCGCCGTCGAGTTCCTCAGCAGAGGGCTTGATAGGACCGTCATAGATCGTGGTGTTCACATAGACCAGTTCACGTTCCCTACGGCTCTCGAACACATACATTCCTTTTCTCTCAGACTGGAAATCCGTAATGTCTAACTCCTCACGGACCTCTCTAACGAGTGCCTGCTCAGGGGTCTCACCATAGTCCAGATGACCTCCCACACTGGTATCCCACTTCCCCGGCTGGATATCCTTCCATTCAGGCCGTTTCTGTAAGTACACCTCACCTTTGGAATTAAACACATGCAGATGTACCACAGGGTGCAACAGTTTGGAGCCATTATGACACTCACCCCGTGTGGCAGAGCCAATCACCTGTCCCGTTTCATCTACTAATGGAAACCTCTCTTCTGAATTATCTTTCATATCTCAGGGCTTTTATTTTTGTGCTGCAAAGTTACGAAAAAAACAAGAAGAGCTTCAGAATTTAGTCTTTTTTACCGAAAAACTTGCAAGATTTGGAAAATATGCCTAAATTTGCAAACATAACAGGGAAATCACATGGATATATGACAGAAAAATTAGACGAAACCGATTTGAAGATACTCAGAACGCTTCAGAAAAACGCCAAGCTCACCACCAAGGAACTGGCAGATGCCGTACATCTGACCCCTACCCCTGTGTTTGAACGACAAAAGAGACTGGAGCGTCAAGGCTATATCAAGAAATATGTGGCCATCCTTGACCCTGACAAACTGAACCAGAGTTTGCAGGTGTTTTGCAAGGTAAAACTGAAGCAGATCAACCACGAGATTGCTGATGCCTTTACACGAAGGATTATGAGAATCCCCGAGGTGACAGAATGCTACAACACCTCTGGTAATTATGACTATCTCCTGAAAGTCCGTGCAGCAGACATGAAACAATATCAGGAATTCGTGCTGAACAAATTAGGCGAGATTGAGAGTCTGGCCTCTATTGAAAGTACTTTTGTCATGAGTGAAATAAAACAAACCTATGGTGTACATATCTAAATACAACGAATGGCGACTGAGCCTCATTGGGGTTCTTTTTAGTTTGCTAACCCTGGAAACTTCTTGTGCTAACGAAGACAAGCCCATCGATGAGCCGGTGCTGAAAGGCATCATCTCGAGCTATAACGAATACGACGGAGCCATGTTGGATTTTACAGAAGCAGACATGGAGAAAGCCGGATTCACACTCGGTGACGTTGTCAGCATAACCATCGACGACAAAACGTTCATCATACCATACTACGATGGCTACTACTCTCGTGGCGGAGAATTACTCCTCGTGGCTTATCCCAGCTACCCCAGCATTTGCTTTACGGCCAGCAACACCGGTCTGCCCATGGAACTCAAAGGGCTGGTGGGACATGCCGTTACCGTCAGAATGAAGGAAAAAGGCGGCTGTCTCAACGTGCAAGAAGCCATGACCATGACATACTCCAACGACCGCAAAGACTATCCGAACCTCACCGACGCTGAGTTTGCCAATGCTCGCGCCGTGAAGGCTGGTAACATTGCAAGTGGTGTGTTGTACCGAAGCTCAACACCGTTCACCAACGAAATCAACCGCGCCAACTATGTATCAGATTATCTGGAAAGCCAGAAGATAACGACGGTGCTCAACCTCGCAGACACAAAGGAGAAGATGCAGACTTACGATATGCCTCCTTACAGCCGTACCCTATGGGAAGGAGACAATGTGATACTATGTCCGTTAAAGACTGACCCTACGGCAGATGACTACAACAAGAAACTGATAGCAGCCCTGAAGGAGCTCCCGTCACGCCCTGCCCCCTATGTCGTGCATTGTATGGAGGGTAAGGACCGTACAGGATATGTATGTGCGCTACTGGAGGGATTATGCGGCGCAACGTATGAGGAGATTGTAACCGACTATCTGATTACCTATGACAACTATTATGGCGTCACCCCCCAAAAAGACCGTGACGTATGCAACACATTATTGTCGCTGAGACTTTACCCGTGCCTGATGTATTATGCCGATATTAAGGACGAGGCACAACTACCGAATGTTGACTACGCAAAAGCGTTCTCCAACTATCTGCTCTCTCACGGCATGAGCAGTGAGCAAGTTGACGCACTGATTAAAGTCCTCACAGTCACTGCCACAGGCAATCATTAAGAAGACTAATTATAGACATGCACGCTGGAGCCTTGGGCCGAAGGCAGGTAATTAATACCCCACCAGCACATCTGCAAAAGAATGAATGCAAGGAGCAGTATCCACAAGGCGAGTCTCGGGCGGTGAGTGGGCAACTGTCTGTAATGCACATATATCAGATAAGCAAACCAGGTGATAGCAGCCCACGTCTCTTTGGGATCCCACGACCAGTAATGCCCCCAGGCTTCCTTGGCCCAAAGGGCACCAAAGAGCATTCCAAAAGTCATAAAGGCCAGACCTACATATACGAGGTTGTCGGTAATTTCATATTCTTCGCCGGAAGCGGCTTTTTTCTTGAAAAACAGTAGATATAAAGCCATTACCATAGCAGCACCCAACACAGCGTATGCAAACATATAGACGATGACATGTGGGGCGAACCACGGACTCTGAAGGGCTGGCATCAGTGTCTTGGAATGAATTTCCGGCTTAAAGAGGTTGATGCAGATGAACACCACAGACAAAAGCGTGGAAAAAGAAAGTATCCATTTGTACTTCCAACGGAAAAAGACGATAAGTCCGGCCAAAGGCAGGAAGAATGAATACCAAAGGCGCGTCTCACCCATCGTTCTCAGTGGCGGACGCTCTAATGACACCCACATCAACAGGATGAAAGCAAAGAATACCAACAGTCCCGATACAGTTGTCGCATAGGCGACTGTCGTTTTACCCTTCCACGCAGCCCAGGCCCCTGTGGTCCATAGCAATACTGCTGGAATTGCGATATATATAAAGTTGTCCCAAGTCATACGCGTTTTCTCTTTCCTCCAAAAATAAACATACAAACGGCACCGGCGAGCATCATATAGATACCCGTATAGACCAGCGGTAGCCATGGATCGCGCACAAGTTCAAGAATCGATGTTGTGCTCATCGCTCCCATCTGAGTGTCGTAACCATATTGGTATATCTTCCAGCCATCGACTTCCACAGGTTTGTTCACATCAATAGTAGCATGGATGTTTTTGCCTGTATTCGTCTGAATCTCAACTTCTGAGGCATAGCGCTTAGGCGAACCGTCATCGTAGGTCTCCATGATGAAATCCTTCAGTTCAATAGTAAGTGGCAACTCTACCACCTGCTGTTTCATGCTCAGTGCCCGCCATTCCGGCTCTCCCTTCAGTGTAATCATCTTCAACCGCTGCATATCAGCATTTCCCAGCGTGGCAGTTGTCATTGCAAGAAACAATCCCAGATGATTTAGCATAAAAGGGATATCCTTTTTCATATTCGAGAATCGAAAATGAAGCCCTCTCCTCAGAATGATCTGTCCTAAGATGATAGCAATATAGGCATAGATAAGCACAAAAGGCCAGAACGAAAGCATATTGTTCAGCCACGTGCCGTCATCGGTCTGACGTGTCAGTCCCATGATTATTGTCAGTATAACAGCATACACCAACGCAGGAATCGCAGCCCCATAGGTTCCAATAAACTGAAAGCCATACACTTTTTTCCGTAGCAGGAAAAACAAAACGATGACAGATAGGAATGCAAACAGCACGATGCCGTTGACAGGCCATCGGAAGGCATCCCAAACGACAGGTCCGACACTCGTCTCCAGCACCAGACCTGCAAAAATGAAAGCCCCTCCTATGAGAAAGCCTTCTTTCATTCCATATGGTTTATTCCACATCATTCTTTCACAGTTTCATACGCCGGCTACGACTTCAATTTCAACCAATGCTCCTTTTGGTAAAGTCTTTACAGCAACAGCAGAACGTGCTGGATATGGCTCAGAGAAGAATTCTGCATAGACAGCGTTCATATCTGCAAAGTCGTTCATATCAGCCACGAATACTGTTGTTTTCACGACATCGTTCATCGTAAGTCCGGCTTCTTCGAGAATCGCCTTCACGTTGAGCAATGACTGGCGGGTTTGTTCTTTGATACCGCCTTCTACAAACACCCCGGTAGCAGGGTCAATGGGAATCTGACCAGAGGTATAGACAAGATTACCTACTTGTATAGCTTGACTGTACGGACCTATGGCCGCAGGAGCTTTTGATGTACTAATAACTTTCTTCATAACCTTTATATTTTTACAATATAGTCTAGTCGTGACAAGAATCAACATTTGTTAATAATGCGTGCAAAAATACGAAAAATTTGGGAATTATCCGTAACTTTGCCCACAGTTTTAATAAGTTTTGTGATATGAAGAAAGTTCTAATAGCTTTCGCTGTCATCATTGCTATGGCAGCGTATGGAAAGAAACAAGCAGCCGCTCCCGAAACTGAGAGCAGCGAAGTAAGTAATGAAGTAGTAACAAACGATACAATTAGTCCAGAAATGAAAGAAGCAAACATGCAAGAAGTTCATGCATATTTGAAAGAGTGCGGTGCATTCTTCATTGCCACAGCCGATGGCGACCAACCGCGAGTACGTGCATTCGGCGTTTCCGAGATTATCGATGACCGTCTGTACATCATGACGGGCAAAGTGAAAGACGTATACAAGCAGATGGCCAAGAACGGCAAGTTCGAAATCTGCGCATTGAAAAAGTCTGGTAGCGAGTGGATGCGTCTGAGCGGCACACTGGTAAACGACGAAACGCTCAGTGTGAAGGAAGAGTTTCTGAACCGCAACGAGGGTCTGAAGTCGATGTATAAGGCTGATGACGACAATATGGCAGTGCTCTACATCACCAATGCAACAGCCCGTTTCTGCTCATTCTCAGCTCCGGAGCGCAAGGTGAATTTTTAATCTTCATATGGACTTCCTGCCAACTGCTTGCTGGCTGTGCCCATAACCTTTCCCATTGCTTATCTTTGCACCATGCTAACACAAAAACTTGGACCAACTACAGAAAAAGAGCGTCACCTGATACTCGATGTTCTTAGGGGATTGGCATAGAAACTGATCTTCCTGTGGACGCTGGTGTTCTCGCTGCCTGCCTCGCTGCTCTATGCCGTGAGCGTCATTCCTATGTCGTTCAGCTATATCGCGGCGGTCTGGTTGATGTAACTGATGCTACTTTTGCACAAAAAACGAGGTGTGCAAAAATAGTAATTTGCACACCTTCTTGATTTTCAATTACTTACGGTTAAAAACACCGCTTAATACTCATCCTCGTTGAAAACTTGGTTTCCGACGATTCTATACTGATTTTCAATTACTTGCATCATTCTTAACTATTTTTAGCCAAATTAACCGCACGGTCTAAGGAGGTCAGAGGCGATTCGTTGGCGGATTCGACAAATTTACTTTCGAGTGCAAAGGTACAAAAAAATATCATAACTCAGTCCGTTTGATTTGAATTTTTAGTTTTCTTTTTCATAACTTTTACTTGATTGTATATCTCATATTCTAATGATTCGAACAAGATGGTCATACATTGATATTGCACTGAGTTACTGCATTAACAGGTGCTTTTTGCTTGTTTATGGGTTCCTCTGGAAATGCTAATTGATGAAAGATATGAAATAATAGTAGTGTTATTTGGATAATTGACGAGAAAAACATATCTTTGCAGCGAAAAAGATTAGTTAGGAAATGAAATAGAATGGTAATAGAAAAAATTATAGTCAGAAATTTCAGATTGCTAAAGGACTTCTCCATAGACTTGGAGGATGCCCTTTCACTGGTTATTGGTAAGAATAATGTGGGCAAAACCTCACTTTTGCTAATACTTGACCAATTCCTTGGTGCTAAAGGTGAAGCGAAAAGAAGCATTAAGTTTAATGACTTGAACCTGGATGCGCAAGAGCAATTGAAGAATCTTATGATTAATCCTTTGGTTGAGGAGAATGCCTATAGCCCGGTGGCTATTTCTTTAAGATTGATTATTTCATACACGGATGCTGATATATTGGCAAATGTGAGTCCGCTTTTGATGGATCTGGATGTGGACAATCATTATCTTGCTATAGGTTTTGATTTCTATCTACCTTACGAGGGGTATAAAGAACTACATAGCCTGTGTGCCGCTCAAAAAGCAAAATTTGATGCGAAGTATCAGGAGAAAGCCCCCAAGCCAGAATTCAATTTTATTGGATTCTTAGAGGATAATTCCATTTGTCGGTTCCAACAGATAAGGAAATCAATAAAAATTGAAAAAGATGGGACAATTGATGAAGACAACTATATCGACATCAAGGATATTCAAGGGTTCAAAATGGAAAATGTCATCTTGTTTCAAAGCATTGGAGCAAGAAGAGATGTTGACAACCGTGATGTAGATAAAACGCTTTCCACCAAAACTTCAGACCTGTATAAGGCTATTGAAGAGACAGCAGAACAAATTGAAGCAAAAGAAAAGTTCCTTGATCAATTAAGAGAAACGGATACTCAGCTTACAGACATATACTCTGATATATTCGCAGATATTGTGGAGAAAATAAAGAAGTTTGGTGGTGTCACTCCTAATGATACAATTATAAAGGTTATTTCTTCGTTACAACACCGCGAATTGCTCAAAGGCAATACAACAGTCAAGTACGAACATGACAATAAAGACCTGCCAGAGAACTTCAATGGTCTTGGGTATATGAACTTGATTTCCATTATCTTTGACATAGACCTGATTTTGAAACGCTTTGCCAAAATTAAGGAAGGCGGCGGTTTAGCAGATATAAACCTTCTTTTTATCGAGGAACCCGAAGCACATACTCACCCCCAGATGCAGTATGTGTTTATCAAAAATATCAAGGAACTGCTTAATGAAGGTGTTAAAGATGATCATGGGAATTGTAGGCCCTTGCAATATATTGTTTCTACTCATTCATCACACATAGTTGCAGACAGTGACTACGATGATATTAAGTATCTCCACAGGGTGACAGGGAAGAACGAAGTTGAGGCGAAGAGCTTGAAAACGCTCAGCAAAGTATATGAGAACAAAGACCATCTTCGTTTCCTAAAGCAATATATTACGATCAACCGAAGTGAGCTTTTCTTTGCTGACAAAGCAATTCTTATAGAGGGTGATACAGAACGTATTTTACTACCCGCAATAATCAAGAAGTTAGACGTAGCTGAACCTGCTGTTAAGCCTACTTTATCCCTGCTTTCTCAGAACATATCTATTATTGAGGCTGGGGCACATGCAGAGATTTTTGTTAAGTTATTAAATTTCCTTGGTTTGATGAAGGTTTTGGTTCTTACAGATTTTGATTGCTGTTCTTCTGAGGGGCATCATCCTAAGGTAAAATATGAGCATGGAAAGAACCAAGTAACATCTAATACAGCTTTGAAGTTTTTCTATGGTAACGACACTAATAGTGATACTCTTGCAGCGAAAACAGAGAATGACAAACGCTTCGTTTGGGATGAGGCAAACGGAAAGATGACAGTCTATAATGATGGTACCTATATGGTTTGTTTTCAGACCTCAGAAAATGGCTACCAGCCCAGAAGCTTTGAAGATGATTTCATGGCTCTAAATAAGGATTTTGTTCTTGAGAAGGATTTCACTGAGCGTGCTGTTAAAACAGGTTTTAAAGAAGGTTTTGATACTGTTGACAAGGCTTATGAGGCCGCAGAAAAAGTTGAAAGTAAGGCTGCTTTCGCATTTGAGATACTTCTGAACAGTAAAGAAATGACGCTTGCTAATGGGAATAAAGACCCATTTGGTGGTTGGGCTATTCCATCATATATCAAAGAAGGCCTTGTTTGGCTTAGAAAGTGAGGATAACTATGGAAGAGTTAGAACAGATAATGGGACACATCCACGAAGGTCACCACTTTTTGTTAAGTGGTGGTGCTGGTAGTGGTAAGACATATACCCTGGTAAAAGTTTTACGAGAGATTATACGCGAGAACCCGACGAAGAAAGTAGCCTGTATTACTTATACAAATGCAGCGGTCAAAGAGATTGAGCGACGCGTGGCAAACGATAACCTGCGAGTTTCCACGATTCATGATTTCCTGTGGGATTGTATTGGACATTTTCAAGCTGCGTTAAAACCTGCACTGATAAAGCTTATAAACGATGAGTCAATTACACGAAGTGTAAACATGGAACTACCTTTACATGATGATTTCTACGAACATGTGGAAGGGTTCAAAGGCATTCAGTACAAAGAATACTGTCGTGTGGGCGATGGAATCATTTCCCATGATGAAGTGCTGGTTCTAGCTGAGTACATGTTTAGTATTTACCCCAAGCTATGCGAGATTATGAAGGGAACCTATCCTTTCATTATGGTGGATGAATATCAAGATACGAACCCGCTTGTGATCAAAATCTTACTTAAAGACATCTTTGCAAGAGATGGACATGATTGCATTATTGGTTTCTTTGGGGATGCCATGCAGAGTATCTATGATGATGGCATAGGTAATTTGGATGAATATAAAGCACCTGAAGGAAAGGTTTATGAGGTGAAAAAGGAGCAGAACCGCAGAAATCCACGCTTGGTAATAGAATTGGCCAACAAGATACGAACAGACGGGTTGGTACAACGACCATCTGAAGACGTTACCGCGCCTAATATGGTTGATGGTCATGTCAAGGATGGAGTAATTAAATTTGTCTATTCTACTCGTGAAGGTATAACCCTTGAACAAGTCAGGGAAAAACTTACAGTGGATTATGTGTGGGACTTTGATAATGCCGAACGGACAAAGGAACTAAACCTGACTCATAATCTTATTGCAGGTAAAGCTGGTTTTGGGGAACTCATGCTTGCACACAATGGGGATGGAGTTTTAGATTATAGGAACAGACTGAAAAAATACATAGAAACGAACCCAATTGATACAGAAGGGAAGACATTTGGGGAAGTTATTGATGAATTAAAAGCCTCTGTTGAGGGCGCGAATGACAGAGAAAAAAAGAAAGTCACGCCTACTGACGGGCAACAAAAGTTCATTGACGCACATCCCGACGCGTTGGCGTTTGCAAGAGAGCTCCCTTTTGATGAGTTTATCAAGGAACATGCAGATAAGGATCAGTTGGTAGATGATAAGAAACAAAGTGAGGACGAAGAGAGCAAAACAGGATCAAAACGTTCAGAGCTTGTCAAACATCTGATGGATATTGAACGTTGTATTCAACTTTATCAGAATAAGAATATTGCAGAATTCATAGCAAGAACGGAGTATAAAGTCCTGAAAGTTCAGGACAAAAAAGAATTGGCTGAAGTAATGAATACTTTATCCGAACCTGGCGATAGAACAATAGGAGAAATACTGGACTTCGCAGAAGAAAAGGGAATTGTGCTGAAGAGTGACGGCTTGATAAGATACGAAGAAAGGAATAAATATGTATTTCATCGTGTATCTCAGATCAAGTATGAAGAATTTCATAAGCTCTATGAGTATCTTGAAGGCAGAACTCCTTTCTCTACACAGCATAAAACAAAGGGAACTGAGTTTGATGATGTATTTGTGATTCTGGATAATGGTCGTTGGAATAACTATAATTTTGAGAAGCTATTCACTGGAGGCGATCCGGCATCTGCAAAAGTAGTTGAGCGTACAAAGAAGATATTCTATGTCTGTTGTACGCGGGCTAAATCTCAATTGGCGGTCTATTTTGACCGACCATCAACTGCTGTAATAGCAAAGGCAGAAGAGTGGTTCGGAAAGGATAACATGGTGAAAATAGAAATATAATTTGTATAAACAAATTATCTACCCCACATTAATTAACTCCTGATAGTGTGCAAACACTTTCCTAAACACCTCATCTATTATTATTAGAGTGGCATAAAACATAAAAATATTATTATAGGTCTGATAAGTTTCATCTTTTAACTCATCCAAATGAGGTATATTTAATTGATACGAAAGAGTGTTATGGGCACATCTGTTCCTATGAGAATATAGCAGATGATAAACTGCATACATCTTGGTGTCTGCGTTAATTTGCGCTAATGGCGCCTCCTTATTACCATTTTTCAGCAGAGGACCATTATCAGGCACAAAATTACTTTCAGCAAAAGTACCAAAAGTTGTAATGAATGACTCAAACTCCTTCTTCCTTAACTTCGCAATATTTGTACCGTCAAATACTGTACTCACTTGATTAAGAACGTCATCTCTTAATTTCAGCCTTGCAGTATTATCGGGATATGGTTTATAATTAGAATCCATACTCTGGACGGCTTTCATCAAGTCTTTATATACTATTGACTTGTTTTCAAGCGTTGAGCACTCACTCAGAGTCCATCCTTTATAATATCTAATATACCTATACTGTAAGTTATTTGTTGCTAACTCCCAACAAATGCACTTCATTTTCTGCTCTTGGGCTCCAGTCATCTGTAGAAGCAGAGATTGTAACAAATAGCCATGAACTGCATAAAATGCCATCCCATCGCCTAACAGATTTGCTGACGATACGACATCACGCATAATACCCACAATGCTGCTGTTGATAAATGTAAGATGTTCTTCTCGATTCATGCCACGTATCCTTGATAAGTCTGTATCGATTCTCTCACTCTCTGCCGCAGGTAATATACACCATTTGGTGTATGTCTATGATTTTCGCTTGCTTTGTACGTTGCAACCTTAGCGGCAATATCATTCTTCAAATTTTCAAATCTTGTAGTATCGAGTTCTTCACCCTTCATCATGACATGATATATAAGCCCAATTAGGTAAGCATCGGCATCAATAATAGATGGAAAAACATTATTATATCCCAAATCTGTCACATATTGTTGAAGTCTTGTCGCCCTAACCCCTATATTGCTTTTTCCTACTTGAGTAGAAAATTTTCCATAAACAGTACTATCTTCATCACTAATAACTGAGTCAATATAATCAGCATAATACTTCTCAAACGCAGCCTGTTTCTTACATTTTAATGCTATCGAAGCTTCTGAATTTTGTTTCGCATACTGAGAGGTAAATGCCAATGCTCTTACAAAATCATATCTAACAGTTTTACCATTTTGAATTACTTTTAGACGTTCAGAACCGATAGGCTCAAAGAATGGAACCAAATCATTGTCAAGGTAATAAAGCGATCTTCTACTCTCCTGTGCCTTTAGTTCAACTCCCTGCATATTAATATCATGAAATACCGTAGAGTAGAATTTCATCTGAGTGACAGCGGTTTCAGTTGTAGCAGGAACTATATACGAGAATCCGAGATAGCTTGAATTCATAAATGCATCATCCAAAATTTCATCCGCAGGTAGATTATTGTACTTTTCAGGTGTTGCTCTTCCCAAAAGATCAGACTTTGAATTTTTACCATCATCTTTCAACAACAACTTGAATGTCCATTCAATAGCCTCAGGTTCAGCTTCCTCTACAGGAGTAGCAGTGGCAGTAGTTGCTGCAGCATCCACAGCAGGCGTGGCAGCTACTATTCCCTCATTGTCATCCACATAGGTTGGATCATCAGTGATTCTAAATACATCTTTTTTCGGCAGTTTCCCAAGATAGCCAAGTAAAATTGCAGAAAGTCTCTGCTGACCATCAAGAATAATATTCTGTCCGTTGTAAGTACCAATAATCACAGGTGGAACAAAATTACCATCTTTCAGTGATTTAATGAATCTCTTCACCTGCTCTTCATCCCATACAAAACAACGTTGATATGCAGGTAGAACTATATCTTTTTTCAATATTAGCTCTACCCAATGTATCAATGTATATTCACCATAGAATACTTTTTTATTCATATATAATCCTTGATCTTTCCTTCAAAAATATTTCTTAATTGCAAAGATACAAAACTTTCTTCAATTTGATTCGGAAGGAACGCCAAATTTATGTCTTTTTTACAATTTTGAATTATTTGTGGTTTTTCTCTCTTACCCGTTGATTCTTGACTTCCTCCTGTAACATTTTCGCTTTCTTCATACTGTATAGTAGTGATATAAAATATTCATATTACTTCTTCACATTCTGTCGAATCCTACATCTTGTTGAGCGGATGGTCTCTTGGGGGATGCCCATGATGCGGTGCACGTCCTTGTCGTCCATACCCATTTCATAGAGGATGAGGAAGAAGATATTTCTCAATTGTCTACTTTTGTCTCGGAAACTTTTCGTACCTTTGCACCGAAAGTAACGACAGACTGACGATGGAACAGAAATTCGGGAAAAATAGCATTGACATCAAGGTGCTGCGCGAGTTTTGCGAGCGCGAGGGCAAGATGGTGGAGTACCGCAAGGGCGA
>ONAE01000051.1 GCA_900315695.1 uncultured Prevotella sp.
CTCATGCAAGCGGATGATTTCTTTCTTTTCTTCTAAACTGTGATGTGTATACATAATGAACCCCAGAAGTATTCTGTCCAACTTCTGGGGTTCACTTCAGGCTAATACGCTATCTCATAGAGGATGTGTCAAAATATATGCACATCCTCTATGAGTTTGTTCCAACAGGCGTTTTAAAGGTGAATCTTGCTACCATTAATGCGCGCAATTTCTAGATTTAATCCTTGCAATTTTTATCCTTAACAGGCTGTATTCTACCTCACTCATTTGGCACTGCAAAGTATAAAAAAATCAGCATTCCTGCAAGCGTTTTTCGAATTAATTTTGAAATGTTAAAAAGCCATAGGAAAAGACAGCTTGCCGAAACGCCTAAACGCTGAAACGCCAACGCGCCTCAGTGAACCCTGGAAGAGTGTAGTTTCCGCCATTCCTTGACCCGGACTGTGATGTTCTCCGCCAGACATTCGCTGTAGAGCCACGGCTCACAGCTGTGGATATCGCCCACGTTGAGGAAACCTTTGTAGGCTGCATATTCCGAGCCGCTGTAGCCGCTGACGACGAGAACATGGTGCTCGGGCGACAGCGTGACGGTAATTGTGTCATGGAGCGTGGCGGGAATGGCGTCAGTCCGCCAGTTCACGGGGTTGATGCAGATGTCGGAGGCTGAGATAACAGGGATTACGTACTTCACATCTTTCACCGTGTTGTAGCAGATGGTGACGCCAGTGTCTGTCTCTCCCTCGGCGGGACGGATGTGGCTGCACTGAGCCATGTCAGCATTGGTCACCTTATAGCCTAGCACGTATGCCGCAGCCAATTGGCTGTATGTCTCGTCGTCGATGTGCTTCAGCAGTTCCACCACGGCCAGACCACCCTGACTGAAGCCCGCGATAACGAGCGGACGACGCTTGTCGCGCTGAGCCTGGAAGTGGTCGAAGGCTGCGCAGACGTCGCCAATTGAAAGTCGGGTACGATTCTTGATTGTGACTTCGTTCTGAGTCATCCAGGCCTCCATGGTGGTGTGGCGATAGAACGGCGCGAAGAAGCGGTGGCCAGGCGACATATACGCCACCACCTTGTTGGTCTCCAAATTGCCCATGTGCTTGCGATGCTCGGAGTTCCACACGTCGGCATAGTGGCATATCCTTCCATCCTCCGTCTTCCAGTCTTTCTCCCACGTCGATACGACGTAGAAGATGTCGGCTCCCGTGCCATCGGTGTCGCCATTAGCGGTCACCCACATGGTAGGGTCGTTGTAGTCGGGTGCTTGTGGAATATACGTTGCCTGTTCATACGAGTTCTCTGCGTTATTACTCTTCGACGAACATGATGCAAACGTGGCGGTACTACCAAGCAGGATGGCGGCTATCACCCATTGCAAAGTTCTGCTCATAATTATTTACAGCGTTTTTAGGATATCTTCTACCACTTTGGGGAAATGCTCCATTTCAAGCATGTGTTCTTTCTCGGCGATGATCTCCACGGAGTCGTTTGGAGAAAGGGCTACACGGAACTGTGCGATAATCTCTCCTGCATCACATTCGGGGGTGACCCAGTGGACTGTCATACCTGTCTCCGTCTCTCCTGCGGCTTTCACGGCCTCGTGCACATGATGGCCCCACATGCCTTTGCCACCATATTTCGGCAACAGGGCTGGATGGATGTTGATAATCCTGTGGGGGAAGGCATCGATCAGGAAGTCTGGAATCAAAGGCAGCCAACCCGCCAGAACGATGAAGCCGATGTTGTATTGACGCAACAGGGGCAGCATCACATCTGGATTATGCAAATCAGCTTTAGGGGTAACAGCCGTAGGCACACTGAGCCGTTTGGCCCTATCCAGAACGAAGGCGTCTGCCTTATTACTGACAACGAGAGCGCAGTTCACGCTCTCGGAGTCAGCAAAGTGTTTGATCAGGTTCTCGCAGTTGGTACCGCTGCCCGATGCAAAGATTGCTATATTCATTATTATACCAGATGTTCGATGAGATCGGCACGATCGCCAGGCAACATGTCGATGACAGGAATCTCTACCATCGTGTAGCAGCCGGGCTGCAGACGCATAGAGGCGCGAGCCACATTTACCAGCACCTGACCTGTGAGGGCGGGGTTGTTGATGCTCATATTGAACTCCAGGCGTTGGTTCTGCGTCTTACCGCTCACACCCTTGCGCACCAGGTTCACGCCATGCCCCATGTCACGTACATCGTCAACACTCTCCACTTGGAACACATGTGTCTCGTCGCTGGCGAAGTAAGGATCAGCCTTGATGGCAGCAGTCACCTCTTCGAGCTTGGCACCCTCTTCGAGCTCTACATACACCATACGGCGATGGATGCCCTCTCCGAGGGGAATCGTCATCGACAGTGCATTCTTCACACCTGCCTTAGAGCGTACGCAGACGCTGTGGCCCATCGACATGCCAGGACCGAAGTTCGTATAGCTAAGTCCTTTCGGAGCCAGACTCTGCATCAGGGTGCGGACGATGGAGTCGCTACCTGGATCCCAACCAGCAGCAATCACACTCACGGTGTTCGTCTCCTGATTCAGCTTCATTAGACGCTCACGGTAGCCGCGGATATTGGTGTGGATGTCGAATGAATCAACAGTATTGATGCCGAGGGGCAGAATCTGGTTGGCATATTCCTCACAGCTGCGGGTAGGTGTGGCGAGGATGGCCACATCCACGTCTTTCAGTTCACGGATATCCTTTACCACCTCATAGGGTGCGAGTTCTGCGGGCTTATTCTCTGCGCCATTGCGACGTACGATACCTGCTACTTCCATGTCGGGGGCTGTCTCCAGGGCCTCGAGCGCATACTTACCAATGTTGCCGTAACCGACGACGGCTGCTCTGATTTTCTTCATATTTTAATGTGTTTGTTGGTTATTTCAATCTTTTCGGTGGCAAAAGTACGCATTTTATCTGAAATAAATAACAAAATGATGGAAAAATTGTGCTTGGTATGTCATTTTGTGATCTTGGTGATGAATTATGATGGAAAACACAATAAACAGGCGGCATGATGCGTTTTTATTGAAAAACGTGTGATGTTATGATTGAGTATATCAAAGGAGAACTGACTGAGCTGACGCCTGCATTGGCAACAATCGAGGCTGGTGGTATCGGCTACGGACTGAATATCTCGCTGAACACTTTTAGTGCGATTCAGGGAAAGAAGGAGGTAAAACTCTATGTGTATGAGGCCATCCGCGAAGATGCCCATCTGCTCTATGGCTTCGTGAACAAGAAAGAACGGGAGATGTTCCTATTGCTGATTACAGTGAGTGGAGTAGGAGCCAATACGGCGCGGATGATGTTGTCGGGCATGAGTGTGGCAGAGTTGTGTAACGCCATTTCGACAGGCAACGCCAAACTGATACAAAGTATCAAGGGCATCGGTAAAATGACGGCACAGCGTATCATCGTGGATCTGAGGGATAAGATCGTGGCCCTGGGCATTACTGAGGAGATACCTGTGGGTGGAACGACGGCAGCGCCAGTAAACAATGAAGTGAAAGACGAGGCTGTTTCGGCTCTGACGATGCTGGGATTTGCGCCTGCACCGAGTCAGAAGGTGGTGATTGCCATCTTGCAGGAGCAGCCTGATGCTCCTGTAGAAACCGTAGTGAAGCTCGCCCTCAAACAAATCAAGTAATCTTTGTGAGATTTGGCGTCGGGATATTGGTAGGACTCCTTTTCGCGTGCGTGTATGCGCAGGCGCAAGAGGCTGATTCGCTGGCAGCACGCTGGCGCATCCAGAAGACAGCCCCTGTGCTGGTTGCCGATCTCGACTCTTCCGCCATCGACCTGAAACGCCCCGATAATATCCGCCAGACAGTGGAGTACGACGACTCCGCCAATGTGTATTATATCGGCTCGAAGATTGGTGACACTTATCTGAACGCCCCCATCCTGATGACTCCAGAAGAGTATCGCCGATGGAGTGAGAAAAGGGCGATGCATGACTTCTTCCGCAAGAAGAACACGGAGAACGTGGAGAACAAGGGTAAGGACAAGTTTTCGTTTGCCGACATGCACTTTGACCTCGGACCCGCTGAGAAGATCTTCGGCCCCGGTGGTGTACGTATCAAGACCCAGGGAACGGCAGAGCTGAAGCTGGGTGTCAACATGAAGAGTATCGATAACCCCTCGTTGCCAATCAGAAACCGTAATACCACCGCCTTTGACTTCGACGAGAAGATCAATCTCTCGGTGAATGGTAAGGTGGGCGACAAGGTGAACATGAACCTGAACTACAATACCGATGCCACCTTTGATTTCGACACGCAGAACCTCAAACTGAAATACGAGGGTAAGGAAGACGAGATCATCAAACTGGTGGAAGCTGGTAACGTGACATTCCCCTCGAACAACTCACTGGTAAAGGGTGCATCGAGTCTCTTCGGTGTAAGGGCTGATATGCAGTTCGGACGTCTGAAGCTGCAGACAGTGCTCTCGCAGAAGAAATCCTCCACGAAGAGTGTCTCGACAAAAGGGGGTACACAGACCACTCCCTTCGAACTCGATGTGGCTGATTACGAGGAGAACCGCCACTTCTTCCTGTCACACTACTTCCGTCAGCATTACGACCAGGCGATGTCGAACCTGCCTAACCTTCTGACGGGTATCGAAATCAACCGCGTGGAAATATGGGTGACGAATAAGACGGGCCTCACCACGAATACTCGTAACATCGTGGCATTCACCGACCTCGGCGATACGGAGGTGAGCAACCCCATCTGGGCCCTCTCTGGTCAGCCTGTACCTGGTAATAGTGCCAATGATGAATACAGTACCCTGACCACCCAATATGCGGCTGCCCGTGATATCGACCAGACAAACAGTGTGCTCTTAGGCATTCCAGGCTTCAAGGCTGGTGTGGATTTCGAGAGTCTGTCGAGTGCCCGTCTGTTGTCAAGCTCGGAATATACCGTGAACAAAGCCCTTGGCTACGTATCGCTGCGATCAGGCCTGCAGACGGATCAGGTGCTGGCTGTGGCCTACGAGTTCACCTATGGCGGTGTGACCTATCAGGTGGGTGAGTTTGCCAGCGACCTGACGGATGCCTCGAAGTCGCTCTTCGTGAAATCGCTGAAAAACACCTCGAACCATCCCCAGCAAGGTAACTGGCGCCTGATGATGAAGAACGTGTATTACCTAGCCTCGACAGTGGAGAAGACCAAGTTCCGTCTCGATATCAAGTTGCAGAGCGACACCGCTGGCGTGTATCTCACCTATATTCCTGAGCCGCAGGTCAAGAACCGCACGCTGTTACGACTCCTGGGTGCTGATCGTCTAGACAATAACAACAAACCCAACCCCAATGGCTACTTCGACTTCCTGGAAGGTTATACCGTAAGCAACGGACGTGTGTTCCTGCCTTCTGCGGAACCCTTTGGCGCTTACCTCCGTGAACAGTTAAAACGTGCTGGCGTTGATGCCGTGACAGCTGAGAAATACGTGTTCAGCCAACTCTACGACTCCACCAAGACCACCGCCAAACAGGTGGCTGAGAAAGACAAGTATATCATGACGGGTCAGTTTAAGGGAACCTCAGGCAATGTGATCTCCTTAGGCGCCTATAACGTGCCACAGGGCTCTGTGGTGGTGACGGCAGGTGGCGTGGTACTCACCGAGGGCTCTGATTATACCGTGGATTACTCTGCAGGTGAGGTGACCATTCTGAACCAGAGTATCATCGATGCAGGGACGAATGTGAATGTGTCGTTGGAGTCTGATACCGACTATGGTATGCAACGTAAGTCGATGATTGGTATCAACTGGGAGTATGAATTCTCGAAGAACTTCCAGATCGGTGGTACGCTGATGCACCTCTCCGAACAGGCACTCACCTCGAAGGTCACGATGGGGGCTGAACCTCTGAACAACACGTTGTGGGGCCTGAATGTGAACTGGAAACAGGAGAGCCAGTGGCTTACCTCGATGCTTGACAAGATTCCCTTCCTGCATGTCAAGGAACCTTCTCACATCAACTTTACGGGAGAGTTTGCTCACCTCATCGCAGGTACAGCTGGTGGTATCCAGGACGATGCCTCGTATATCGACGATTTTGAGAACTCTAAGAATTACATCGACGTGAGTAACCCGAAAGCGTGGAGCCTCTCCAGCGTGCCTTCCACCTTCAGGGAGTCGCAGGACAAGGCAGATGTGACGAGTGGCTACAACCGTGCCCTCCTTGCCTGGTATAACATCGACCCGCTCTTTACCCGTAGGTCCTCCACACTGACCCCGGCGCATATCAAGAGCGATCTGGAGCAGTTGTCCAACCACTATGTGAGAGAGGTCTATGTGAAGGAGCTCTATCCCAACCGTCAGCAGAGCACCTATAACGGTGCCACCTCTACGCTGCCGATCCTGAACCTGGCCTATTACCCCCAGGAAAGAGGTCCCTATAACCTGACGCACGACTTTAATCCCGACGGAACATTGCGCCAGCCAGAGACGAAGTGGGGTGGTATGATGCGCAAACTCGACACCAACGACTTCGAGCAGGCAAACATCGAGTATATCGAATTCTGGCTGCTCGATCCCTTCATCTACACCCGCGAGGAAGGTACGGCCTCCGATTACGCTGGTGACCTCTACATCGACCTCGGTGAGATCAGTGAGGATGTGCTGCACGACGGAAAGAAGTTCTATGAGAGCGGCATGCCTGTCGATGGCTCCGACGCTTTCACCACCACCCAGTGGGGTAAGATTCCTGTGCAGGCCACGCAGACCTATGCCTTTGCCACCACGTCGGGCTCACGTAACCTGCAGGATGTGGGATTCAATGGCCTGAACGATACCGAAGAGCGCGGCTATGGCGCCTATAAGGAGTGGCTCGATGCTGTTGTCAACAGTGGCGTGATCACCAAAGACAGTATTGTCCAGGCATGGCGTAACGACCCTGCCGGCGACAACTACCATTATTTCCGTGGCTCTGATTTCGACGAAGAGAAGAAGAGCATTCTCGATCGTTATAAGCGCATCAACAATCCACAGGGCAACTCGCCTGACACAGACAACCAGACGGAGTCGTACGATACCAGTTATAAGAGTACTCCTGATGTGGAGGATATCAATCTCGATTTCACGCTGAATGAGTTTGAGCGTTTCTTCCAATATAAGGTGCGCATCAGTCCTGAGATCTTTGATGCCTACCGTAACGGTGTAGCATCGGAAGACTGTTTTATCTCCGACATGCGTACCAGTAGCGTGAAACTTCGTAATGGTGAGACCACCAATGTGAACTGGTATCAGTTCCGTGTGCCCTTGGTTGATTACAGGCGCAGGGAGGGTAACATCAGCGACTTTACCAGTATCCGTTTCATGCGTATGTTCATGACGGGGTTCCAGAAACCTATCGTGCTCCGTTTCGGTAGTCTGAATCTGGTACGTGGTGAGTGGCGTACTTACAAGCACAGTCTCGAGACGAGTGGAGCCGAGAACGGTATGTTCGAGGTGAGTGCGGTGAACATCGAGGAGAACAACGACAAGATACCAGTGAACTACGTGTTGCCCCCAGGTATCAGTCGCGTTACCGATCCCTCACAGCCCCAGCTCGTGGAGAGCAACGAACAGGCCCTGCAGATGATCGCCACCGATCTGCAGCAGAGCGAGTCGAAGGCTGTGTATAAGAAAACCACCATCGACCTGCGCCATTACAAGCGGATGCAGATGTTCGTGCATGCCAATCATCTCGTGCCCGATCCCACCAATTTGGAGGATTGTCAGTTGGCGGTGTTCATCCGTCTGGGTACCGACTATAAGAACAACTACTACGAATACCAGATACCACTCGTGCTGACCCCCGACCGTAATGACTATAACCAATACTCCAATGCCGATCGTCGGATGGTGTGGCCCGAGGAGAATATGCTCGACATCGCCCTCGATGTGTTTACCAATCTGAAGAAACAGCGCAACCAGATGAAGGCCAACGGCATGGGCTCCTACAACCAGCTCTTCTCTATGTACGATCCGCAGAAACCTGGCAATAAGGTCAGCATCCTGGGTAACCCCACACTCGGTGAGGTGAAGGTGATGATGATTGGCGTGAGGAATATCTCCAATGAGGTGAAGTCGGGTGAGGTCTGGGTCAATGAGCTCCGCTTGATGGAGTCCAACAACGAGGGCGGATGGGCAGCATCAGGAACGATGAACCTACAGCTTTCCGACTTTGGAACAGTGAATCTCGCAGGCCGCTATATCAGCGACGGCTTTGGCGGCTTGGAAGAGGGTGTGATGCAGCGCTCCACTGACACGCAGAAGCAGTACAGTATCACCACCTCTCTCGAACTCGGCAAGTTCTTCCCCGATAAGGCTAACGTATCGGTACCCTTCTATTACTCAATTACGAAGGAGACAGTGAAACCACGTTATAATCCACTCGACAACGACATGCGCCTTGATGATGCGCTGGAGGCTGCTGCCAGCAAGCAGGAGCGCGACAGCATCGATAATATTGCCATCACGCGGACCACCAACTCCAACTTCGCCATCTCTAACATGCGCTGGGGCTTGAAATCGAAACGCCATCCGATGCCCTACGACCCTGCCAACTTCTCGTTCAGTTATAGTCACGCCCATAGTTACACCTCGGGCAAGACTACCGTCTATGAGAAGGATGACCAGTGGCGCGGTGCCATTAACTACAGCTATTCGCCCGTGTATAAGACGTGGGAGCCGTTCAGAAAGCTGCAAGGTAAGTCGAAGTGGCTGAACTTCCCCAAGGCCTTCGGATTGAACTACCTGCCCCAATCGTTGGCCCTGAACACTGAGATTACCCGTTCCTACTACGAGTTGCAGGAGCGTGACATGGAGAACCTTGACAATCATAGTCTGCCGCTTACCTTCAACTCGCAGTTCCTTTGGAATCGTGACTTCTCCCTGCGCTGGGACTTCACGAAGAATCTGCACTTCAACTTCCAGTCGGCCACCCATGCGGAGATCGAAGAACCTTACACCCCAGTGAATAAAGACCTCTTCCCCGACCGCTATTCTGCTTGGAAGGACTCCGTGTGGCGCAGCATCAAGAACCTGGGTACCCCTCTCGACTATCAGCAACAGGCCACCTTCAGCTATCAACTGCCCCTGAATAAACTACCGTATCTGGAGTGGGTAAATGCCGATGCCTCCTATAATGCCCGTTATACGTGGGTGCGCGGCACGAAACGTAACGATGGCATTTCGCTGGGCAATACAGTCAACAGCAATCGCAACCTGAACATCAACGGTTCCTTCAATCTCGAGACCGTTTATCATTATTTCCCCTTCCTTAAAAAGGCCGATGAGCGCTACCGGCGATCTAATAGGGCTAGGGAATCTGGATTATCTAGGAAATCTAGAAAATCTGGCATGTCTAACAGATCTAGTATGTCCGGGAAATCTAGTGCTGAGGAGGAGAAGCTCCCCCTCCATAAGAACGCTTATCAGCGCGAGATTACCTTACGCACTGATACCACCATCATTGTCGCCCATAATAAGAATGCCCGGAAACTCGATGTCACTGCCCGCACCCGTGATGGCAAATCCTATCGCATCAAGTTTAAGGTGATCGACCAGAATAAGATCCTCATTAAGAATCGGGACACCGTTCAGCTGAAACTCAGTATCGTAGCCAAGCCCTCAAGCGAGAACGAGTGGTGGTACAAGCCCACCCAGGCAGCCGCCAGCTTCCTGATGATGCTACGCTCTGTCAATGTCAGCTACCGCAATCAATATTCAATGTTGCTTCCAGGTTTCCTGCCGATGATCGGCGACATCTTCGGACAGCGTGCCGATGGACTCCTGTCGCCTGGACTCGACTTCGCTTTCGGCCTGATCAGCGATAGCTATATTGACAAGGCCCTGCAGAACAATTGGCTTCTGAAGAGCGACAGCGTCTCTACGCCTGCTACCGTCAACAGTGTCAAAGACCTTCAGATAAGGGCCGTACTAGAACCAATCCGTGACCTGAAAATCGATCTGAATGCATCATGGACAGACAACCGTGCCCGAAGCATCCAATATATGTATCCTGGCAAGCCCACCACCCATAGCGGCTCGTTTAATATGACCACCATCTCGTTGCGGGGTGCATTGGCAGGTATAGGCGACGCAAGCAACGGCTATCACTCCAGCGCCTTCGACGAGTTCCGTTCGCTTTTGCCCGAGTTCCGTTCGCAGGTACAGGCGCAGTATGCCGACGCTCCGCAGAAACATGGCGATGTGAATCCCTATAGTGCCGATGTCATGGTGCCCGCTTTCCTCTCTGCCTATACGATGGGAGCTTGCAAGTCACTCAGTATCTTCCCCGCTATCACCCGTGTTCTGCCCAACTGGACTATACGCTACACGGGACTCTCCAGACTTCCCTGGGTGCGCGACCATATGAAGAGCCTCACCCTGAGCCATTCCTACAAGAGCGTTTACAGTGTGGGCAGCTATGCCTCCTACAGCTCATGGCGGGAGTATATGGACGGGTTGGGCTTCATCGTCAATCAATCCTCGGGCGTTCTCCAGCCCTCGTCGATGTATAATGTCTCCACAGTGAGTATCAACGAGGCCTTCTCACCCCTGTTGGGTGTCGATGCCACCTTCCAGAACAACCTTACGGCGAAGTTGGAGTATCGCACCACTCGCGTACTCAGTCTCTCCATGACGAGTGTGCAGTTGAACGAGGCCCTCAGTCGCGACTGGGTCATTGGCTTGGGCTATAAAATACAAGATTTCCGTCTCTTCACCGACGGCTTCAGCCGCAAGGTTGGCAAGACGCAGAAACGCTCCAAGAACCCTAGTAAATCTAGTTCCTCTAGAAATTCTAATTCTTCTAGTATTTCTGGTAATTCTAGCTCTAAATCCGGCGTGAACCACGACCTGAACCTGCGCCTTGACATCTCCTTCCGCAGTCAGGCTGCCATCACCCGCGATATCGCTTCGGGCACATCCTCCGCCTCCAGCGGCAACAGCGCTTTCAAACTCTCCTTCATGGCAGACTATACTCTGAGTCGGCTGATGACTATCACAGCCTACTATGACCAGCAGACGAACACTCCGCTTCTCGCCAGTAGTGCCTATCCTACCACTACCCGAGACTTCGGACTATCACTGAAATTCTCCCTTACGCGATAATAATCAGAAAGGCTTCCTTCATTCAAAGGAAGCCTTTCTGATTATTTCTTATCGTAAGCGTGGACGGGGTAGTCGGTGGTGAAGTGTAGGCCGCGACACTCCTTGCGCTCCAGAGCCCAGCGCGTGATGAGATAACCCACGTTGATCATGTTACGCAGTTCACAGATGTCCTTCGATGCCTTGACGCGCTTGAAGAGGCGTTCTGTTTCCTCGTAAAGCATGTCGAGACGATCCCAGGCACGATGCAGGCGCAGGTCGGAACGTACGATACCGACATAGTTCGCCATGATTTGGTTGACTTCCTTCACGCTTTGTGTGATGAGCACCTTCTCCTCGTTGGTCATCGTTCCCTCATCGTTCCACTTGGGAACCTTGTCGTTGAAGTCGTAGAGATCGACATGGGCGATGGAGTCCTTCGCAGCCGTGTCGGCATAGACCACAGCCTCGATGAGCGAGTTTGACGCCAGGCGGTTGCCGCCATGCAAACCAGTGCAGGAGCACTCTCCCAGGGCGTAGAGGCGCTCGATAGATGACTGGCCGTTGAGATCGACCTTGATACCACCACACATATAGTGGGCGGCAGGGCGTACTGGAATATAGTCGGTGGTGATGTCGATACCGATGGAGAGGCACTTCTGGTAGATGTTGGGGAAGTGATGACGGGTCTCTTCGGGATCCTTATGAGTGACGTCGAGGCAGACATGATCCAAACCGTGAATCTTCATCTCCTTATCGATAGCACGGGCCACAATGTCACGGGGAGCCAACGACAGACGCTCATCGTATTTCTGCATGAACTCTTCGCCATTAGGCAGTTTCAGAATACCGCCATAGCCACGCATGGCCTCGGTGATAAGGTAGGCAGGGTGAGTCTCTTTCGGATTGTGGAGAACCGTGGGGTGGAACTGCACGAACTCCATGTCGGCAACGGTGCCTTTGGCGCGATACACCATAGCAATGCCGTCGCCAGTTGCAATGACGGGATTGGAGGTGGTGAGATATACGGCACCACAGCCACCTGTACACATCACTGTGATTTTAGAAAGATAGGTATCTACCTTCTGCGTCTTGGGATTCAGCACATAGGCGCCATAGCACTGGATGTTGGGCGAGCGGCGTGTAACGCGAACGCCCAGATGGTGCTGGGTGATAATCTCTACAGCAAAATGATTCTCTTTGATGTCGATGTTGGGATTGTTTCTCACGGCTTCCATCAGTCCGCGCTGGATCTCGGCACCCGTATCGTCGGCATGATGGAGGATGCGGAACTCGGAGTGACCGCCCTCGCGGTGCAAGTCGAAGGTGCCATCTTCCGTCTTGTCGAAGTTCACACCCCATTTCACTAGTTCCTGGATTTGTCCGGGGGCGTTGCGTACCACCTGCTCCACAGCCTTGCGGTCGGAGATGTAGTCGCCTGCGATGATGGTGTCGGCAATGTGCTTGTCGAAGGTATCTAACTTCATGTTGGTGACAGAGGCCACACCACCCTGTGCAAACGAGGTGTTCGCCTCGTCGAGTGAGGTCTTACAGATCATACATACGCGGCCTTTACCGGCCTTTGCCACCTTCAGGGCGTAACTCATTCCGGCTACGCCAGCACCGATTACAAGGAAATCATACTTATAAACCATAATTGACTTGTTTTGATTATTTGCTGCAAAGGTAGTTATTTTTTTAGTAAATACTTGCATTCTGCGAAAAAAAGTTGTATCTTTGCGCAGTGAACTGCTTGACGAAGATGAAAAAACTATGGACGATAATCCTCTTGCTCGCCCCATTGGCTGTGTTTGCGCAGCAGGTGGTGGTCAGCGGCAACGTGGTAGATGACAAGACCGGTGAGGCGCTTGGGCAAGTGAGTGTCTCGGCGGGAAGGGTGTCGGTAGTGACGAATGATGATGGCGACTTCACACTGAAACTGTCAGAGACACCAGGTAAGATTTCCGTCTCTCATGTGGGTTATAAGACCCGCTATCTGAATGTCACGTCAGGACAGACAGGACATCTGAAGGTGAGGCTTCGTCCGGCCACCATCCAGTTGCGTGAGATCGTAGTCGTGAACGAGGACCCGAGGGAACTGGTGGAGGCTGCCATCAGAAAGATTCCTGAAAACTACAGTATGGTACCTGAGATGCTGAAAGGCTTCTATCGTGAGACAGCCATGAAGCGTAAACACTATATTTATGTGGCAGAGGGTGTGGAGGATATGTATAAGACACCATATAACCGTAGCGTGAACCGTGACAGGGTGGCTATCGTCAAAGGGCGTCGTCTGCTGAGTCAGAAATCGAGCGATACTTTGGGTATCAAGGTGATGGGCGGTCCTGTACAGGCCGTACTGATGGATCTGGTAAAGAACCGTGAGTTCTTGTTGAACAAGCAGGAGATGGATGCCTACGATTTCAAGATGGGGACACCCGAATACATTAACGATCGACTGCAGTATGTGATTAATATGGAGCCGGCAGAAATCATGCCCTATGCACTTTATCACGGAAAGATCTACATTGATACCGAGCGTCTGGCCTTTACCCGTATTGAGCTTGAGCTTGATATGAAAGACAAGGAGAAGGCTACGAATACGATGCTGGTGAGGAAGCCTCTCGGTGTGAAATTCAAACCGAGGGAGTTGACGAGCGTGGTAGATTACCGTTATGAGGGCGGTGTGACGCGCATCAGCTATCTGAAGAATACCTTCCGCTTCAACTGCGACTGGAAGAAACGCCTGTTTGCCACCACGTTTACCGCTACCTGTGAGATGGTGGTGACTGACAGCAGTTCGGAGGATATACGGCCTATCGGTACCCGCAGCTCGTTTGACTCGCGTGATTCGTATTACGATAAGGTGGAATACTTCCTGGACCCCGATTACTGGAGCTCCTATAATATCATTGAACCTTCGGAATCGCTTGACAAGGCTATCCAGAAGCTTGTGTCGAAGTACCGGAGAAATTAAAGGATTAAGATTGAAAGTGAAAAGTATAAAATATATAGTAACTCTCTTTGTGGCAACCTCTTTCATCAGTCTGCAGGCGCAGACGGAACAGATGGTTGCGGATACAGTGACAACAGATACAGCGGCTGTGGTGCTCCCATGGCCGCAGAACGTACAGGCCCGTCTGGATACCCTTATGCTCGATCCCTTGTTGGAATCTACCCAGTTGGGACTGATGGTCTATGACCTCACAGCCGACTCCCTGTTGTATAGCCATGGGGCAAAGCAGACCTTGCGCCCTGCCTCGACGATGAAGCTGCTCACCGCCGTGACAGCCATCGACATTTTAGGTGGCGAATATAAACTGAACACCTCGTTGCGCTATATGGGTACGGTGAAGGACAGTGTGCTGACGGGTGATCTCATCTGTGTGGGGAATCTGGATCCGATGTTCGACGCCAACGATATGCGTGCCTTCGTGGAGAGTGTGAAGGGATTGGGTGTGGATACCATCCGGGGACGGCTGGTGGCAGCCCCCTCTTTCAAGGAACCGGAGCTTTTGGGCGAGGGCTGGTGCTGGGATGATGACAATCCCCAGCTGTCACCGTTGCTCGTGGAACGGAAAGATGAATTTATGTCGGCCTTTGCCAACCGACTGCGTGACGCCGGTATCGTGGTGGAGGCACCTATCACCTCCGACTCCTATTCAAAGGATGCGCTGATGCTCTGCTTGCGTAGTCATAAACTCAAGGATGTGCTGATGCCGATGCTGAAGGAGAGTGATAACCTCTATGCAGAGGCTCTGTTCTTCCAAATTGCCGCCTCTCAGTCCGCACGTCCTGCAAAGGCAGCCCATGCCCGTCAGCTGATCAAACGCGAACTGTCGAAGGCTGGTGTCACGGGTGTGCCCTACAGGATTGCCGACGGCAGCGGCCTGTCGCTCTACAACTACGTCACACCAGAGCTGATGGTGAAGTTGCTGATTTATGCCTATCGGAATACGAAGGTCTTCATGCAACTCTATCCAGCCTTGCCTGTTGCGGGACAGGACGGTACGTTGAAGAAGCGCATGACAGGACCATATACTAACGGCAAAGTGAAGGCGAAGACAGGTACACTGACAGGTATCTCATCGTTGGCGGGTTATCTCACTACTGCCAACAATCATGTGCTGGCTTTCAGCATCATCAACCAGGGAGTGCTCAAGAATGCCGACGGCAGGGGCTTCCAGGATAAGGTGTGTACGGCGTTGTGTGAGCCTTGATTAAAAAATTGCTAATATTAAAATAGAGATATCATGGAAAAGGAGATCAGACAAGAGCAGATATTGGTGAGAATCACAGGACAGGATCGTCCGGGTCTCACGGCATCAATCATGGGCATTCTTGCCAAGTATGACGCACAGATCCTCGACATCGGTCAGGCAGATATCCACTCCACACTCTCTCTGGGTATCCTGATCCGCATGGATGAGAAAAACTCAGGACAGGTGATGAAGGAGCTGCTCTTCAAAGCTACAGAGTTGAATGTGAACATCGGTTTCTCACCCATCACTGATGAAGAGTATGAGGACTGGGTAGGACATCAGGGTAAGAACCGCTATATCCTCATGGTGCTGGGGCGCCAGTTGGAGGCCCGACAGATTGAGGGGGCTACCCGTATCCTTGCTGACCAGGGACTGAACATCGACTCTATCCTGCGACTGACGGGAAGAAAAAGTATCAAGACCCCTGGTAAGCATATTCGTGCCTGTATCCAGTTCTCGTTGCGTGGTGAACCTATCGACCGTCAGGAAATGCAGTCAAAGCTGATGAAGCTTTCGCAGGAGATGGAGATCGACTTCTCCTTCCAGCGTGATGATATGTTCCGCAGGATGCGTCGTCTGATCTGTTTCGATATGGACTCCACGCTGATCCAGACGGAGTGTATCGATGAACTGGCAGAACGTAATGGAGTAGGGGCTGAGGTACGTGCCATCACGGAGAGTGCCATGCGAGGAGAGATAGACTTCAAAGAGAGTTTTACCCGTAGGGTGGCGCTGTTGAAGGGCCTCGACGTGAGTGTGATGCAGGAGATTGCCGAGAACCTGCCTATCACGGAGGGTGTGGATCGCCTGATGTCTATCCTGAAGACCTGCGGTTATAAGATCGCCATCCTCTCAGGTGGTTTTACCTATTTTGGAGAGTATCTGCAGCGTCGCTACGGCATCGACTATGTGTATGCAAACGAACTGGAGATTGGTGAGGACGGCAAGCTCACAGGTCGCTATGTCGGTGAGATCGTGGATGGACATCGTAAGGCAGAACTCTTGAAGCTCATCGCCCAGGTGGAGAAGGTGAACCTTGCCCAGACGATTGCCGTGGGTGATGGTGCCAATGACCTGCCGATGATTTCCGAGGCAGGTCTGGGTATCGCCTTCCATGCGAAGCCCCGTGTGGTGGCTAATGCCAAACAGAGCATCAATACCATCGGTCTCGACGGGGTGCTCTACTTCCTTGGTTTCAAGGATTCTTATCTTGGCGACCAGGGTAAACTATAAATTTAATCTTTAATGTTTAATTTAACCCTTTTGGATTGGTTTCGGGAGAACGGTCGTGATCTGCCTTGGAGGCAAACTCGTGATCCGTATGCGATATGGCTCTCAGAGATTATCCTCCAACAGACGCAGGTGAAACAAGGCTGGGAGTACTGGGAACGCTTCATGCATCGCTGGCCAAAAGTAGAAGATCTGGCTGCAGCCTCAGAAGACGATGTTCTGCGGGAGTGGCAGGGATTGGGCTATTATAGTCGTGCAAGGAACCTGCATTTTGCAGCCCGTCAGATTTTGTCTCTGGGACATTTCCCTGATACGCTTGAGGAGATCAAGAAACTGAAAGGCGTGGGTGACTATACCGCTGCGGCTATCGCTAGCATTGCCTTTGGTCTGCCTGCAGCTGTGGTGGATGGAAACGTGTATCGTGTGCTGGCACGTCATTATGGTATTGATACCCCTATCAACACCACAGAGGGGAAGAAGGTGTTTGCTGCGCTGGCACAAGAACTGCTGCCCTCTACTGAGGCATCGGCTTATAATCAGGCGATCATGGATTTCGGTGCCATCCAATGCACCCCACAATCCCCACATTGCGAACGCTGTCCTCTGATGGAGTCCTGCGAAGCCTTCCGCACAGGGCGTATCGCCCAGTTGCCTGTGAAACTGAAAAACCTCAAGATTCACGAACGTCACCTTACTTATATATATATACGCTGCCAGGGTCAGACGGCTATCCGTCGTCGTGGCCCAGGAGATATCTGGCAAGGACTCTGGGAACCCGTGATGGTGGAGGCTGATTCTGTGATCCCCTCCGCAGCGCAGCTGCTTCGGAAGAACGTGAAGCATGTCCTGACACATCGGGTGCTCTATGCCGACTTCTATCTGCTTGAATCCAATGATAAACCAGAAATTCCCATAGACTACATCTGGATTCCAGAATCTGATATTGACAACTACGCCTTGCCTCGATTGATAGAAGTCCTTCTTTCTTTTTTGCCTAAATAGTGCAAGTTTTTCGTGGGAAATTTGTGGGAATGGAAAAAATGCATTACTTTTGCAGGGCAAAACGAGTAATTTGAGCTATTTATCACAACACCCCCTTCTATCGGAAGAAGTTCCAGGAGATGGGGCTTGAGCCTGGCGATATCAAAAGTATTGATGATATCGTTAAGCTGCCGTTTACTAACAAACTCGATTTGCGTGACAATTATCCATTTGGATTAGCTGCCGTGCCGATGAGTCAGATCGTGCGTATCCACGCTTCGTCGGGAACTACGGGAAAGCCCGTGGTGGTGCTTTATACCCGTAAGGATCTGGCAATGTGGGCTGAGGCTATCTCCCGTGCCTTCACGGCTTATGGCGCCGGAAAGGATGATATCTTCCAGGTGGCCTATGGCTATGGTCTGTTCACTGGCGGTCTGGGAGCGCACGATGGTGCCACAAATATCGGTGCCTCTGTAATCCCCATCTCTTCTGGTAACACCCAGAAGCAGATGACGCTGATGCACGACTTCGGTACAACGGTGCTCTGTTGTACACCCTCTTATGCCATGTTCTTAGGTGAGGCGATGCAGGAGTGTGAGTGGCCTCGTGAGGAGTTCAAACTGAGGGTAGGTGTGTTTGGTGCAGAGCCTTGGACGGAGAAGATGCGTGTGAAGCTGGAAGAGAGTCTTGGCATCAAGGCATACGATATCTACGGACTGAGTGAGATTGCCGGTCCTGGTGTGGGCTATGAGTGTGAGCACCAGTGCGGTACCCACCTGAATGAAGACTATTTCTACCCCGAGATTCTGAATCCTGAGACGGGTGAACCGTTGCCCGAGGGACAGTTTGGTGAGTTGACTTTTACCCACTTGACGAAGGAGGGTATGCCCCTGTTGCGCTATAGGACGCACGACCTGACAGCCCTGCATTATGATAAGTGCGCCTGTGGACGTACGTTGGTAAGAATGGATCGTATCCTAGGTCGTTGCGACGATATGCTCATCATCCGTGGCGTGAACGTGTTCCCGTCACAGATCGAGGATGTCATCTTGAAGTTGCCTGAGTATGAACCGCACTTCCTGTTGACAGTAGATCGTGTGAACAACACCGACACCTCGGAGTTGAAGGTGGAGGTGAAAGATGAGTACTTCACCGATGATATGGCAACGATGGTAGGTTTGCAGAAGAAGCTTGAGAGTGAGCTGCGCAGTGTGATTGGTCTTGGCTTCAAGGTGAAGCTGGTAGAGCCGAAGGGTATAGAGCGTTCTGAAGGTAAGGCTAAGCGTGTGATTGACAAACGTAAGTTTGAGAAGTAAGGAATAAAACCATAAAACGTTAAGTATATGAAAGCAAAGCAACTGTCTGTATTCCTCGAGAACAAGTCTGGACGACTGACCGAGGTGACTGAGGCCCTGGGGGCTGCAGGTATCAACCTTTCTGCCATGAGTATTGCCGATAACAGCGACTTCGGTATCCTGCGTTGTATCGTGTCTGATCCCGACAAGGCATATAAGGTGCTGAAAGAGGCGCATTTCGCCGTGAAAATTACCGATGTGATTGGTTTCGTATGCCCGAACACCAGCGGTTCGCTATCGGTGGTGCTGAAGCATCTCTCCGACAATGGCGTTTTCATTGAGTACATGTACTCTTTCGCTAACGGCAATGTAGCCCATGTGGTGATCCGGCCCACTGATCTGGATCTGTGCGAACGCATCCTTTCAGAGAAAAAGGTGGAGTTGATGGCCGATAGTGACCTCTATCAGTTATAAAATAAGGAGAAACTGCAAAATTTCCGCTGCGAAATTTTGCAGTTTCGTTTTTTTAGATTACCTTTGCAGCGAAATTTGAGCAGGATATCTAAAAGAAAGCAATGAATATAAGTGAATTGACCGCCATCTCGCCTATTGATGGTCGTTATAGAGGTAAAACCGAACCCTTGGCCCTTTGCCGCAGTTACAGGATGTCGATCATGCATGTTTCGACCAGCTGCGTGACATCTATCGCCAGTTTACGCCTGCTGATGCTCAGCGGGTGAAGGACATCGAGAAGGTGACCAACCACGATGTGAAGGCTGTGGAGTATTTCATCAAGGAGAAGCTCGACGCGATGGGCGGTTTTGAACATTATAAGGAGTTTATCCACTTCGGACTTACCTCACAGGATATCAACAACACTAGTGTGCCCCTCTCTATCAAGGAGGCACTGGAGGAGGTATATTATCCCCTTTTGGAGGAACTGATTGAGCAGCTGAACGACTATGCCGAGCAGTGGAAGAATATCCCGATGCTGGCAAAGACACACGGACAGCCTGCATCGCCGACCCGTCTGGGTAAGGAGGTGATGGTGTATGTGTATCGTCTGGAAGAGCAGCTGCGTGCCCTGAAGGAGACACCGGTAACGGCTAAGTTCGGTGGTGCTACCGGTAACTTCAACGCACATCATGTGGCTTATCCCCAGTACGACTGGCGTGAGTTCGGCAACAGCTTCGTGAGTGAGAAACTCGGTCTGGAGCGAGAGCAGTTCACTACCCAGATTTCCAACTATGACTGGTTGGGCGCAATCTTCGATGCGATGCGCCGTATCAATACGATCATCATCGACCTAGACCGAGACTTCTGGATGTATATCTCGATGGATTATTTCAAGCAGAAGATCAAGGCTGGTGAGGTGGGCTCCAGTGCGATGCCTCATAAGGTGAACCCTATCGACTACGAGAACTCGGAGGGAAACCTCGGCATTGCCAATGCCATTCTGCAGTTCCTGGCAGCTAAGTTGCCAGTGAGTCGTCTGCAGCGTGACCTGACCGACTCTACGGTACTCCGTAATGTGGGTGTGCCTATGGGTCATGCACTCATTGCCTTCCAAAGTACGCTGAAGGGGCTGCGTAAGCTGATTCTCAACGAGGAGAAACTGCAGGAGGATCTCGACAACACCTGGGCTGTGGTAGCTGAGGCCATCCAGACCATCCTGCGCCGTGAGGCTTATCCCAATCCTTATGAGACCCTGAAAGCACTGACACGTACC
>ONAE01000117.1 GCA_900315695.1 uncultured Prevotella sp.
AGGAATTGTAAAATTTATCGCAGTGCTTCTGATTCTCGTGTGCTGCTTCTACCTTTCCTTCTCATTCGTAACACGCCATTACGAGAGTAAGGCTGCTGCCATGGGTGAGGAGGCTGGTGCGGAGTACCTCGACTCAATCAACAACGAGAAGGTGTATATGGGCATCTACTCGCTGAAGCAGTGCCGTGAGATGGAGATTGGCCTGGGTCTTGACCTGAAAGGCGGTATGAACGTGATTCTTGAGGTTTCAGTACCTGATGTGGTTGACGTACTTGCTGACCACAAGACTGACGCCGCCTACAAGAAGTCAATGGAAGAAGCTAAGAAGGAAGAGGAGACCAGTCAGAACGACTTCATCTCTCTGTTCGTGAAGTATTGGAAACAGAATTCAAACGGCCGTCCCCTTGCTGCCATCTTCGCTACTCAGCAGATGAAGGGCAAGGTGAGCACCCAGAGCTCTGACTCAGAGGTAGAGGCTGCCATCCGTGCAGAGGTGCAGAGTGCCGTTGACAATTCATTCAACGTAGTTCGTAACCGTATCGACAAGTTTGGCGTTGTTCAGCCGAACATCCAGAAGCTTGAGGGTCAGAGTGGCCGTATCATGGTGGAGATGCCTGGTATCAAGGAGCCTGAGCGTGTTCGTAAGCTGCTTCAGGGAAGTGCTAACCTTGAGTTCTGGGAGACCTATAACTCTCAGGAGGTTACCCCGCTGTTGGCTCAGCTGAACCAGCGTTATGCTGCTCAGGGCGGTGCTGCTGTTGATACTGCTGCCGTAGCTGCCGACACCACCGCTGTTGACACTACCAAGGCTGCAGCTGGCGACCTGGCTGCTAAACTGGCTAAGAAGGATGCTAAGACAGATAACAAGGCGCTTGAGGCTGCTAAGAAGCAGAATCCGCTCTTCTCTATCTTCCAGCCCACTCAGGGTAACACCCTCGCTGTGGTTGGTTACGCTAATGCCCGTGATACCGCTGATATCAACAAGATCATCTACTCTGACCTCGCCCGTCAGATCTTCCCTGCAGAGCTGAAGCTCCGCTGGGGTGCTAAGGCAGAGGACTTCGGTGGTCAGAACACCAAGGGTGACATCTTCGAGCTCTATGCCCTGAAGATTACTGAGCCCTCAGGCCGCGCGCCGCTGGAGGGTGATGTCATCACCAACGCTAAGGACGACTTCGACCAGATGGGTCACCCCTCTGTATCTATGCAGATGAACTCTGACGGTGCACGCCGCTGGAGTCAGATCACCAAGCAGAACATCGGTAAGGCTGTAGCTATCGTGCTCGACGATGCCGTTTACTCTGCTCCCCGTATCCTGACTCAGATCGATGGTGGTAACTCTCAGATTACTGGTAACTTCACCATCGAGGACACCAAGGACTTGGCTAACACACTGAACTCTGGTAAGATGCCGGCTCCTACCCGCATCGTACAGGAAGAGGTGGTAGGTCCGTCACTGGGTGCTCAGTCTATCCAGCAGGGTATCATCTCATTCATCGTAGCCTTCGTGCTGCTGATGATCTACATGATCATGCTGTACGGCTTTGTTCCTGGTATCCTCTCAGATATCGCCCTGCTGTTCAACCTGTTCTTCACACTGGGTATCCTGACATCGTTCCAGGCTGCTCTGACCATGCCTGGTATCGCAGGTATCGTGCTGACACTGGGTACAGCTGTGGATGCTAACGTGCTGATCTACGAGCGTATCAAGGAAGAGCTGAAGAAAGGTCTCTCAGTGAAGGAGTCGCTGAACAAGGGTTACTCTAACGCCTTCAGCGCCATCTTCGACTCAAACTTCACCTCTCTGATCACAGGTATCATCCTGCTTTACTTCGGTACAGGTCCTGTAAAGGGCTTCGCTACCACCTGGATCATCGGTATCCTCGTCAGCTTCTTCACCGCTGTGTTCATGACACGTGTGGTTTACGACTATATGCTCTCTAAGGACAAGTGGACCAACCTCACCTTCGTGACTGGTTACTCTAAGAACCTGATGCAGAACGCCAAGTTCAACTTCATGGGCTCATATAAGAAGACCTTCACCATCTGGGGTGTAGCTGCCATCCTGTTCTGCATCTCATTCGCTGTTCGCGGCCTGAGCCAGAGCATCGACTTCACTGGTGGTCGTAACTATGTGGTGACACTCGACAAGGAGACTCACGTTGAGGATGTGCGTCTGGCTCTGACTGGTGCCTTCATCAACACGATGGGTGAGAATCAGGGTAAGGAGGCTAACACCAGCGTGATTGCTCTGGGTACTGACGGAAAGACGGTTCGTATCTCTACCAACTGGGATATCGAGTCAAACAATCCTGATGTTGACGACCAGGCTGAGACGATCCTCTTCAACGCTCTGAAGAAGGCTAATCTCGTTAGTCAGGCAAGTGTAGAGGCCTTCAAGAATCCTGATGTCCGCGAGGGTGGTTCAATCATCTCTTCTGCAAAGGTAGGTCCTTCTGTGGCTAAGGATATCACATACGGTGCCATCATCTCTGTGGTGATCGCCCTGATCGCTATCTTCCTCTACATCCTGCTCCGTTTCCGCAACGTGGCATTCTCTGTAGGTTCTACCGTAGCGCTGGCACTCGATGCCCTCGTGGTAATCGGCTTCTACTCAGTGCTCTGGGGTTGGGTACCCATGTCGCTCGAGATCGATCAGACCTTCATCGGTGCTATTCTGACTGTGATCGGTTATTCTATCAACGATAAGGTGGTGGTATTCGACCGTATCCGTGAGAACATCGGACTCTATGGCAAGCGTGATCGTCAGCAGCTGTTCAATGACTCATTGAACCAGACACTGGCTCGTACCATCAACACCTCTGTAACGACCCTGATCGTGCTGCTCGCCATCTTCATCCTGGGTGGTGACTCTATCCGCTCGTTCTCGTTCGCTATGATCCTGGGTGTTGTATTCGGAACCCTGTCTTCACTCTTCATTGCTGCACCTGTGGCTTACCTGACACTGGGGCGCACCATTAAGGAGGAAGGCGAGATTTCCGCACCTGCTAAGAAGTAATTACACCTTATTATATAATAGGTAAAAGAATAGGCTGCATTGGCGCAAAAACTGATGCAGCCTATTTTTCTCTCAAAACGAAGTGACCCTGTTATGCTAAGCACGATTATCACCTCTACGCCGATTTATGTTTGCAGCATCCTCTCAATACTGCTGGCTCTAAGCCTGTCCATCAAATGGGACAGGGCACGTTTTAGGCTCCTCATGTTTATGATAACAGCCACCATGTTCTATATAGGTCATTTCGCTTTCTACAACCGTACAATATCAGTCGTTCCCATCACCGACACACTCTATTGCTTCAGTTATCCTGCCATCTTCCCACTCATCCTGATCTATATTGAGGCGCTGGTACTTAAAGACCCTGATTACAAACGCGGACTGCTGTACCTCCTGCCTTCGTTCATCTGTGGCATCAGTGCCGCACTCATCTATGCCACGATAAGCAATGAGGAATTTTCAGAATTTATCGGCTACCATTACTATTTCCAGAACTACAACAACCTGGCGGGACCAGCTTGGTGGTTAGTCATTATACACAGAGCTTTCAGGATTATCATCGCTGTGGAGATCCCGCTAGTGCTCTATTTCGGCTGGAAATACATCAACGATTATAACAGGATGGTGGAGAACTACTACTCAAACACTGAGGATAAGGTTGTAACCTTCATCAAGCCTTTGATGATTGCTTTCGTGGCAACATTAACAGCATCTTTTATCAGTAATTTCTTAAACCGCAACTATTTCGCAGAATCCATCTGGCTCCTGGCCATTCCTGCACTGTTGTTCTCATCCATGATCTTGTTATTCGGCTTCGTAGGTCTCACGCAGAACATCTATACACGAAAGATTGTGGAAGAAAGCGCGAAGATGGATGCAGAAGAGCCAGAACAGGCGGTCATCCCGCTGACACCAGAAAAGGAGCACATCATGGCTGCTGAGATTCGGAAACTGATGGATGAGAAGCGCCTCTTCCTGCAACCAAACTTGAAAATCAACGATCTGGCCCACATGCTGAACACCAACCGCAACTACATCTACAATGCCATCAACCGAGGCATCGGCCTGTCGTTTGCAGAATACGTCAATAAGAAGCGCATTGAATATGCCGTTCGGTTGATTGATAAGGATCGCGAGATACTGCTCACAGATGTGGCCATTAAATCAGGCTTCGCGTCAACCAGTGCCTTCTATCGCAACTTCAAGCTCTACATGGACTGCACACCCAGCGAATATCAAAAAAGGGGAGCTAGCATCACTGCCAGCCGCCCCTCTCAATAAAAACTTGTGAGAGATATAAATTTGTCTTGATCTAGTTTTTATTCAACGGATAACTATAATTTTCTTTTCGATTGCAAAAATAGCAATTATATTTTAATGCTTCCGTTCAATTTCACAAAACCTTGCGTGCAAATTCACAAAAACCACTTTTTTTCTAAAAAACGTGCAAGTTTAAATAATTTTTTGTAAGTTTGCACCCGATGAAGAGAATAACAGAAAAACAATCGCGCCATTCGTTAACCACGCAAATCGTAGTGTGGGTAGTTGGATTCGTGTCTGTACTCTTCGTTACTTCCCTCTTCATCATGTTCCATTATGCCCGTCAGTCCATCTATACGGAGGCGATGGAGAAAGCGCGTCAGACCCTGCGCACCACAGAACTGCGTATCGACAACACCTTGAGTGAGGTAGAGACGGCCACACGCAGCATGCACTGGACTATCGAGAAGCGCCTGAACAGACCAGAGATCATGGACAGTCTGTGCAGGCAGCTGTTGAGGGTGAATCCT
>ONAE01000098.1 GCA_900315695.1 uncultured Prevotella sp.
TCATTGCTTATCCTCCTTTCTTGCTACTACTAAGCCTCCGATGATACAAGCCAACAGGAATACTGAGATGAACTCGAAAGGCAATACATACTGATACTTACCAGAACCAACGAGAGCCGTTCCGATCTCCTTCATCGGCACCTCTACGTTGGCCATCTCATGAGTGATGAAGCCGGTCTTCAGAAGAATGAGGCTTACCACCACCAAACCGGCAAAGGCTGCGAGGCCGCCCACAATCATCTTACTTGACTTCACACGCTCCTCAAGTCCCTGGAGGGTACGCTTGCTCACCAACTGGATGGCGAACACATAGATCATCGTAACACCACCGGCATACACAGAGATCTGTGCGGCACCCAGGAAGGTATAGTCGAGCAGGAAATAAATACCTGCCACTCCAAAGAGCACAAACAACATGAATGTTGCGGCTCGCATGATCTTAGTGGTTGTCACACAAAGCAGCGCAGAGGCGATAATGACAACCGCAAGAATGCAAAACATGACGATATTTCCCATAATGGCATTACTTGGTTTTAGTGTTAAACTTACCAATCTCAAACGCTGCGCCACCTTCGATGAGGTTGGGCAGAGAACCGCCCTTGTAAACCTCCTGATTCAGGTGGAGCACCAGTTTGCTGCGGTCGAACACAGCGTTCTCGAAATCATTCGTAAACTCGATGGCATCGAAGTTGCAGGCGTTCGTACAGAGCTGGCAGAACATGCAGTCGCCCAGGTCGTACTGATAATCGTCGAGCACCTTCTTTTTCTTGCCTGTCTCAGGATCCTCTGCCATGTGGGCAGTAATCTTGATGGTTCCGTTAGGACAGGCTTTCTCGCACAATGTGCAGGCCGTACACTTGTAGCTGCCGTCGTCGTTGCGCTTGAAGGTCAGGCGTCCGCGATGACGTTTAGCCACATGGAGTGTGGTCTTGCGGTTCTCGGGGTACTGCTCTGTTGACTTGTTGGTGAAGAAGTCCTTGAAGTATTCCTTCCAGGTGGTCTTCATACCAATGGCCAAAGTCTTCAGGCCGTGCCCGATTTCTCCGAAATATGTTTTGTTATCTTCCATTGCTATACCTTATTTAATATAAAGCCCCAGGGCCACTACTACAGTCATAATCACCAGGTTCAGCAGTGCCAGCGGCATGAGATACTTCCACTCCAGTTTCAGGATCTGGTCGATACGCAGACGGGGGAATGTCCACTTAATCCACATCAGGATCCACACCAGGAAGAAAGCCTTACCCATGAACCATACGATACCCGGGATGTAATCCATCACGGCATCGAAAGCCTCGATACCGATGTTCACAGGTGCCCATCCACCGAGGAACACCGTAGCGGCGATACCTGCGATGATGAAAAGATTGAGGAACTCAGCGAGGTAGAAGAAGCCGAAGCCCATACCAGAATACTCTGTATGATGTCCGGCTGTCAGCTCACTCTCAGCCTCCGCCATATCAAACGGGCCACGGTTGGCCTCAGCGTTACCGGCAATGAGGAACACGAAGAAGGCGATCAGCGCAGGGATATGACCCTGGAAGATCAACCACTTCCAAGGACCGGTCTGTGCCTCCACGATACCGCTCATCTGCATCGTTCCTGTCAGGATCACGGCAGTGATCAGACAGAGGCAGAGCGACATCTCATAAGAGATCATCTGCACGGCACCACGCATGGCAGAAACCACAGAATACTTGTTGTTGGAACCCCAACCTGCGAGGAAGATACCTACCACACCGATTGAAGAAACGGCGGTGAGCAGGAACACACCCACATTGAAGTCGAGCACTGTAGCACCATTGTTCCAAGGCAGGAACGAGAAGGCACCCACAGAGCCGATAATCACAAGAAGAGGAGCCACGGCATAAAGCAGCTTGTCGGCACGATCCACGAAGAATATCTCCTTGATGAGCATCTTCAGCACGTCGGCAAACACCTGCAGCAAGCCCCAGTAACCTACTCGCATCGGGCCCAGACGGCACTGGAAGTAGGCACATAAATATCAGTACGATGGCGATGAGGGCATATCCCACAAGGATACCGGCACCCACCAGCACGCACTCAATCAATATCGCCAACCAGTCAGGACATCCTACCGTCACTCGAAGCAGTTGGTCGAACCATTGGGTTATAATAGAAAAGTCGAACATAATTTTACTTTTTTACTTTTTTACCTTTTTACTTTTCGACTAACGGTCGATGTCAGGAATAACAACGTCAATAGCGGCACAGGTGGCGATCAGGTCGGCAATCTTCTGACCACGCAGCATCGGGTCGAAGGCACCTACCAGCGAGAGACCCATCGGACGCATCTTCATGCGGTACGGGCTCTTGTCGCCACGAGAGTCGAGATAAACACCAAACTCACCAGCCACACCCTCAACAGAGAAGTACCACTGTCCCTCGGGCACCTTGATGATAGGCTTCTGCTTCACATAGAAGTCACCCTCAGGGATGTTGTCGATGAGCTGTTCGATGATGTTCAGGCTCTGATACATCTCATTGATGTGAACCAGATAACGGTCCATCGAGTCGCAGCCACTCAGGGTACACTGCTCCCAGTTTACCTTGTCATACATATCGTACGGGTGGTTCTTGCGCACATCGTTCTTCCAGCCCGAAGCACGTCCGGCAGGACCTGTCACAGCATAGCTGATACAATCCTCAAGACTCATCGGACCGCAGTTCTCCAGACGGTTGTGGGTGATAACATTATCGCCAAACACATCCATATACTCCTGGATCATCGGACGCAGATACTTCACCAGATCCTTACAGTTCTTCACGAAGTTAGGATCGATATCGTCCTGCAAGCCGCCGATGCGGTAGTAGTTCTGGATCAGGCGTCCACCGGTGGTCTCTTCCATGACATTCAGCACGTGCTCACGATCACGCATGCCATACAGCATACCAGTGAGGGCACCAAGGTCCTGAGCCACACATGAGGTGTAGAGCAGGTGGGAGTCGAGACGCTGCAACTCATCCATAATCGTACGGATGTACTTGATGCGGTCGGTCAGTTCCACCTCCATCGCCTCTTCGATCACACCTACCAGAGCATGACGGTGCTGCATGGCTCCCAGATAGTTCAGACGATCGGTCAGAGCCAGTGTCTGGGGATAGGTCATGCCTTCCCACATCTTCTCGATGGCACGGTGGATATAACCCAGATGCGGATAGATACGCTTCACGGTCTCACCGTTAAGCACGGTCTGAAGACGGAGCACACCATGAGTCGCAGGGTGCTGAGGACCGATATTGATCACATAGTCATCAGGACCGAACAGCTTATTCTGCTTCGACTGCAGGTTGCCGTCCTTGTCGAGATAATACTCCAGTCCGTAGTCGGGCTCCACATCGTCCTCAAGGGTATATGCGTCGTTAAACTGCCAGTCCTTGCGGAAGGGATACCCCTTGAAGTCTGAGCGGAGGAACAGGCGGCGCATATCGGGATGACCCAGGAACACGATGCCATAGAAGTCATACACCTCGCGCTCCAGCAGATCGGCCACGTGCCAGATATTGCTGACGGTGGGGAGATATGGAATCTGCTCTCCGTCGGTCTCACCCGTGCCGTTTGAGGCAATGCCGTCGCCGCAAACCTGAGTCTTAGCCAGCATCTTCACGCTGCAACGCTCGTGAGTCTTTGTATTCTCAAGGATATAGACGCAGCCGAGCCCCTCTTCGCTTCCGAAATCCTCGCCTACGATAGTGACAAGATAGTCAAAGCCCTTCTTGTCCTTCAAGTTCTGCATCTCTTGTGCGAACTTCTCAAAATCGAATGATAAGAACTCTAACTTCATGCCTTTGCCTCCTCTGCTTTAACCTCTGCCTGGGCAGCCTTCATTTCTTCAACAAACTCCTGGGGAACATCCGTGATTACCATCGGCTCTCTGCGATGATCGTTATGCTTCTCGCGGAATGTCAGCTCCTCATTAGATACGCCAAGTTCACGCTCCTCTGCGGTCTGCTTGTGGTTGGCACCACCGAAGAACTTCTCGATCTTCACCTTACGCTGCAACTGCATCATGCCATACATGATGGCTTCCGGACGTGGAGGACAACCAGGGATAAACACATCCACAGGCACGATCTCCTCGATACCCTTTACCACATGATAGCTCGACTTGAAGGGACCGCCACTGATGGCACAGCCACCTACGGCAATCACATACTTCGGCTCAGCCATCTCGTCGTACAGGCGCTTCAGGGCAGGAGCCATCTTGTGGGTGATGGTACCGGCACACATGATCAGGTCGGCCTGACGGGGAGAGTTACGAGTCACCTCGAAACCGAAACGGGCGAAGTCATAGCGGGCACATCCGCAGGCCATGAACTCGATACCGCAGCAGGAGGTGGCAAAGGTCAGCGACCACAGGCTGTTGCTTCGTCCCCAGTTAATCAACTGGTCGAGCGATCCTGTCACAACATTGACGCCGCCCTCATGGAGCTCGTCAATAATCTTCTCCAACGAGGTGTTGTCATTCCACTCCTCGTAGGGAATACTCTTGATGTGGGGCTTTCTTACTTCCATTCCAAGTCTCCTTTCCGCCAGGCATATGCCAAGCCTAAAACCAGAACTACCAAGAAGAAGCCGATGCTCAGCAGAGCCATCGCGCCGTACTCCTTCACTACTACTGCCCATGGATACAGAAACACCGTTTCCACATCAAACATGAGGAACAAGATGGCGAAGAGGTAGAAACCCACAGAGACGGGCAACCAAGAACTGCCTCGCGTGGGGATACCACTCTCATACGGCTCACCTTTCACCTTCGCGTAGGACCGAGGTCCTATCAGCTTGGCTACGACGTAAGCCGCCACCACCAATGTAATAGCCGTCAGCAAGACGGTAATTAACAATGCGAAATTCATAAAACTTATATAATGTTATAACAATATTGTTCTCGTTTCTAAGCAGTTACGGCAAAAAAGAAGTACCTTCACGGCTTTTCTGCTGCAAAGGTACTAATTATAATTGTAAATCTAACGAATATTTATAAAAAAATCGTTAATTCTTAGGATTCAGTCATCAATCACTTCGGTGATGGCTTCTCCGACACAGGCATTAGGCTGCTGAATATGCAGCATCTGACACACCGTAGGAGCGATATCCACGATATGAACTTCACGCGACGTACTGCCATGCTCCACCTTCCAGCCATAGAACAGCAGGGGGATGTGGGCATCATAGGGATTCCACTCGCCATGAGTCGTGCCCACGGGCGAAGAGCCCTTGCCAAAACCATACCAGCCTGGTTCCAGCATAAAGATGATATCGCCAGAGCGGTCGTGGTGATACCCCTTCAAGGCACGCTCCTTCAGGAACGCCGGCACCGAAGCAGAGGCTGCTTTCTTGAAATCGAACGCAAACGACACATGAGGCAGTTTCAGAATCTCCTCCACGATGGCATCACGGACGGCTTGCTCATCAAGGCCCTGCTCACGAATAGCCTCCTTGTCGAGTACGACACGGTAGTCCAGACAATCCTTGATAATATTTTTCGTGAGTCCGAGTTTCTCCGTCAGTCTCTTACCGGCTTCGGCAACATACACCTCGTCCCATTTCCAGGCACCGCCATTGAGCTTGTGATCAGCCATGAACTGGAAATTATGGGCAGCACCGTGATCAGCCGTGAGAAACAGCAGGTAATTCCCCTCGCCCACCTGTGAGTCAAGTGCCTTCAGCAAGCGGGCGATATCCTTGTCAAGCTCAAGGTATGCCTCATCGGTATGCGAGCCGCGCGTGCTCCACTCATGGCCTATCACATCGGTCTGTGAGTAGCTCACGCAGAGCATATCCGTATCCTCACCCCTGCCCAGGTTCTCACCCTTCAGTGAGGCAATGGCCATATCGGTAATCAGATGTCCGCACAAGGGGTAGAGTCCCACGTCCTTGCCCACCTTGGCAAGCTCCTTGTTCTGCTTCAACTCCGCATTACAGGTCTTCACCCACGCAGGCAACTCATTCATATACCATGTGCTGGTGATAAACTGGCCGTTCTTGGTGTCAAGCCAGTAGGCGGCATTGGCACTGCGCCCGCCAGGCAGGATAGCCGCACGGTCTTTATAGCTGACACAGATCACCTTCGACTTGAAGTCGGTATGCAGGCGCAGCTGGTCACCGATGGTAGAAGCCAGCAGATTGACAGGAGAAGAGGCTTTCTTCTTGTCTGAGCCCACTGTCTGCACATCCGGGTCGTCACAACTCGAGCGCTTCACACCATTCACATAAAAAGCGTTGCCGCAAATGCCATGGAAGGCGGGAGTCGAACCTGTATAGATGCTGGTATGCCCGATGGCTGTCACCGTCGGCAGATAGTTAATCAGACAGTTATTACAAGAATAGCCCTTTGTCATCAGGCGCTTCAGTCCGTCTTCCCGATATTGGTCGTAATACCTGCTCAGATAGTCCCAGCGCATCTGATCGACCGCGATGCCTACCACCAGCTTCGGACGCTCGTTGAAGGCCGTTTCTGCCTGTAACAGGACAGTCTGGCAAACTGCCACCGTCAACACAAATAAAAACTTTCTCATATAATAGAACGTACATTTTTTAATTCACTAGTTATCTCATGCACACGCTTCGTGGTCAATGGATAGAACCACACCACCACAATAGCCAGTGCAGCCACAGCGGCGGGGATGAAGCTCATCAGCCAGCGCAGCGCCATCAGGGCACTCTCAGGCTGCACCGCACCAGCTTTCAACTGGGCGGCATCGGTGATATAGCCGAAGGCCGACAACAGCCAGAGCACAGCAGCGCCACTGATAGCACCACCGAACTTCTGCGCCATGGAGGCACTGGAGAAGATCAGACCTGTAGAGGCAGTATGGAACTTCAACTCGGCAAAGTCGCTCACGTCGGCATACATACTCCATATCAGCGGCGACATGATACCCGTGAACACAGAGATGACAATCTGCAGGATCAGCATGATCCAGAAGCCGGAAGGCGTGCAGGGCACGTAGAAGAAAGCGATACTCAGCACCACCAACATGGCATTCACGAATATAAAGGTGGACTTCTTACCCATCATCTTGGCAATCGGCACACAGAGGGCCACACCAGCCATGTTCGCCACCTCTCCAACACCCAGGAACAGACCGGAATAGAAGAGGAATACGATGCCGAAGAACGACAGATGCACGTCAGACCCGATGATGTCGAGGAAGAAATAGGCCACCGTAGCGCCACGCACCGTGTTAAACAGGTTAGAGCAGAGGGCGGCACCGATCAGTATCCACCAGGGCCTGTTGTCGAGCAACGACTTGAAGTCGCTACCCACACTCACCGTCGAGACACCTTTCAGATGCTCCCTTGTCAGGATGAAGCTGACGATGAACATCACGAAACAGGAGGAGGCAACAATCACCATCGCCCAGAACCAGCCGCCGGTTGACATATAGCCGCCCAGCGCGTTCGTCAGCGGTTCCCAGATAAACAGGGCAATGAACGAGCCGCCATAGGCGAAGAACATGCGGAAGGACGAGAATACCGTCTTCTCGTTGGTATCATCAGTCATCACACCCAGCATCGCTCCGTAAGGAACGTTCACACACGTATAGACAGTCATCATCAGGATATAAGTCATATACGCCCACATCAGCTTGGCGCCATAGCTCCAGTCGGGTGTGGTAAACAGCAGGATACCAGAGATACTGAAGATGGGCGCCACCCACAGCAGATAAGGTCTGTACTTACCCCACTTCGTATTGGTACGGTCGGCAATGACACCCATCATCGGGTCGGACACTGCGTCCCAGATTCGGGTGACAAGCACCAGTACACCTGCGTCAATCAGCGAGAGACCGAAGATATTGGAATAGAAGATCGGAAGATAATATGAGAACACCTTCCAGAAGGTCGATGTTGCCATATCACCGAAACCATAGCCAATCTTTTCAATTAATTTAGCTTTTGCCATAGGAGATCAGTGTTATTTCTTCATTCGCTCAATCTGCGACTTGATGACCTGCAACGTCGAGGCATCGCCCGCAAACACGGAATTCAGCCCTTGGGCCTCCTGGGCGGGATCGCCGGTATAGTCATCGCCCACCTGCCACTGCTCGGCATGCTTCGGCTGGGCGAGTCCACCCCATCCCCAGAAGTTACATCCTGCGAAGTAGCCACCCTGTTCGGCATTATTGTTCACGAGCGAGAACACATACTCATAGAAGCTGTCGCGCCCCTTTGTCGGGGTGCCTAAGGCAAACTTGAAGTCATCCCTCGGGAAGCCGAACTCCTCCATCACCAGCGGCTTCTTGATCTTTTCGCAGATAGCCAGATGACGGTCGATATAATCCTTCGTATTCGCCTTTGCCTGGGGCAGATCCTCTATCAGATGATCCTGACGTGCCCAGCTCCAGTTATAGGGCCACAGGTGGATGTTACAATAGTCGATATTCGGGTCGGTGCAGATGCGCTCCCAGCAGCCGTAGTCCTCCTCACAGCCCCAGGCACCCTCGCTGCCTATCGAGATCAGGTGGTTGGGATCCAGCTCACGCATCAGGGCAGAAGCCTCTGCCAACCACTTTTCAAAGGCAGGCAGCACCTCTTTCGAGAAGGCACGCGGCTCATTACCGATCTGCCACGACATGATGGCGGGATCGTCCTTATAAGCCAAACCCGTATAACGGTTTGTACGGGTAAGGATGAAACGCACGTAATCATAGAAAAGCTCATGAGCATTCTGGTTCGTCGCATACTGAGCCACAAAGTTCATAAAGGCAGGATAACCGTCTTCATTGGGACGGGGCGCCTTGCCGGCACCGGCATGTTGCAGATAGAAGCCATAGCCACCGCTCCACTCCCACGAGTTGTTCAGATAGAGCACAGCCACCATCTGGCGCTTACCCATCTCCTGCATCAGGAAATCCAGTCCGGCCAGGATGGTATCGTTATACACCCCGGGAGCCACCTGTAAGGTCGGTTCCACCTTGGTTGTCACCCCTCTCTCACCATCAGAGCCCACAAGGATGCGCAGGTTGTCGATACCCATCTGCTTCATCAGGTCGAGCTCCTGGCACAAGCGCTGACGGTTCCCCCCCTGCCCTTCCGAGCCGAGGATCGCACCATACCAGAAATTAGTGCCTACGAAATAATAAGGTTTACCAGCTTTCTCGAAATGTCCATCCTTCACAACAACGAACTTTGACTGTCCCATCAGTGGGAGAGTCATGACGGTCATAAGGAGACCGAAGAATAGTTTTAGCTTCATCATCACGAACAATTTAGTTATTTTGCGTGCAAAAGTAATCAAAATCCCCCAAACCACCAAATATTTCCCTCAAAAACAGCATCCCATGCCCTAAACCGCCCGCCTACAATCATCTCGACATCTCTCCTTGTCATCCCGACTAAGCGCAGCGCATGGAGAGATCTCTCCACTCACTCCGTTTGGTCGAGATTTCATCGATAAACATCCTACTTAAATCCATCAACTTACACCGATTTAACAAAATTTAACGGGGGGGGGGGGGGTGGATATTATCGCTAATAATTCGTACTTTTGCAATACCTAAAAATAAATTTTCTTTGCATAACTGTAGAACAAGATGGTAACAACAACATTTTAAGAACTTATGGCATATTGTGGCAGATGCGGGAGACAAATACCCAAACACTTTTTCAAGTGTCCCTATTGTGGCGGTATTTCACGTCGAAAGAGCTCAATAATCTTAGTTGTTTTAAAACAACTAGGTTGGATTCTGATATTAATGGGTTTGGTAGGTCTTGTATCATGGCTTCTCACCTCAGAGTCATTCAGTTCTTTGACTACTCTAGACTAGTTTTAGCAATTGGTACAAGGTTAATAGTAATAATAAAGCCATCTCATCTTTGCCCGGCCAGCTGTGACAGCATGTCCTCCGTTCTACAAAAACGAAGAAGTGGGATTTGCAGTGATGCATGGATCCCACTTTTTATGTACATTATTTCCTGACTTCGGCGGTTTTAACATTTCAGTGAGGTAGACTCGCTTGAAATCCCTATAAACAGGCAATTCTGCATGATGACTTGGGTGTCTCGGGATATT
>ONAE01000052.1 GCA_900315695.1 uncultured Prevotella sp.
CAGGTCTTGTCGGCACTCGAAAACCGAAGGCTGGAATAAGCGTGTAGAAAGCGTATGGTTTCCCTGTTTGGACGAGGGTTCGACTCCCTCCAGCTCCACGATGTTACGCTGAGGTGTCTCACCCTCGTGAGGGTTCTTCGCAAGCGAAGCGTCCCTTCGGGCCGAGCGCGACTCCCTCCAGCTACACTATAATCAGACTAAAACAACTATTTGCCCGATCATGAATCATGAGATTGATAATAAAAAGCAGAAGGCTCGCCTGGCGCTGATCATGAAGACCAGCAAGCTGCGCCTTTGGTTTTACGACCCTACAACACGCCATTGCTGTTACCTGTCGGAGGCAGGTGACTACGAGCGTGAATACAACCCTGCCGATTTCGCCCTTTTCTTTCATCGTGACGACCTGGATCAGATGCGTGCGATGGTCTTCGCCATCTGCGAAGGCAAGATGGATACTGGCAAGGTGAAAGTACGGAGTAGGGCAGAAAAAGAATCAGACTGCAGACATTATGAGATATCCTTCTCGGTGATGAGCCGAGGTGTTGACGGATTGCCCACCTCCTTGATGGCTATTCAGCATGACGTAACTGAGGAGTATCGGCGACAGCTGAAGATCAACCAGCTGCTATTGCGCTATCACACCATTTTCAACTCGTCGCTGCTCGATATGCTGTACTACGACAAGAACGGCGTGCTGACCGAAATTAACGAACGGGCCTGCAAGTCGTTTAACGTGAAGAGCCGTGAGCAGGTGCTCGACGGCAGCTTCCTCCTGAAGAACAACCCCTTCTACAGTCAGATTCCGCTGAATGAGATGACGAACACGCTGACTGGCAGTATCATCGACTTTCGCGAGTTTAACCTGCCAGAATACCGTTTGGAGGAATTCGGCCTGAAGGGAAAGATGTATTATGAATCCACCATCAACACCATCCGCAACCAGCAGGGTGAGCTGGAGGGCGTCTATATGTCGGGCCGCGACATCTCAGAGATGGTCAATTCCTACCATCGCCAGCAGGACAGTCTGAAGCAACTGCAGCGGGGTACCGACAGCATCCGGCAATATATCGCCAACATCGACTACGCCCTGAGCGTGAGCGGTGTGCAGCTGGTGAACTATTATCCCCACTCCTATACCTTCGAGCTCATCAACCGGGAGACGAAAAAGAGGATGCGCATGTCGCAGCTGCGCTGTATCCGCCTGGCCACGCTGCGCTTCCGCAGAACGGTGAACAGCGCGCTGAACAGGATGGATCACCTGACGAAGCACGGCATTGTACAGGCCATTGAGATAGAGATACGCGACAAGAAAGGCCGACAGATATGGCTGCTCTTCAACATGGTGCCTATGCTGAATGAAAAGGGAGAGGTGGAGCGTTACTTCGGCACCTATCGCGACATTACCGACATGGTGGAGACGGAGCGGCGGTTGGCTGTGGAGACGAAGAAGGCACAGGAGACGGAGCTGTTGAAGCAGGCCTTCCTGACAAATATGAGCTATGAGATTCGTACGCCGCTGAACAACATCATCGGCTATGCGGGCCTCTTCACCGGCGATCACGACGAGGGCGACGAGCCATTCTTCATCGAACAGATCAAGCATAGCACCAACGAACTGCTGCTGGTGGTGAACGATATCCTTTACATCTCGCGCCTGGAAGCCAATATGGAAGAATACAAGAAGGAGTCGGTGGATTTCGCCTTTGCCTTCGAGGGGTACTGCCAGAACGGCTTGTCAGGCATCAAGCCCGGCGTACAGCTTTCCATCGTGCAGCCTTACAACAGGCTGGTGGTCGATATCGACGCCAGTCACGTGTCGATGATCATCCAGCGCCTGTGCAATCTCTCCTGTCTGATGACCACGCACGGTTCGATCACAGCCAGTTACGAGTATCATCGTGGCGAGCTGACAATACGCATTGAAGACACAGGCTCTGGATTTACGGAAGAGGTAGCGCCCCACATCTTCGATCATAACTTCACACGTAATGCGAGTGGCGAACTGATTGGCTCTGGCCTCGACCTGCCTATCGCTCAGCTGCTGACCAAGCAGATGGGTGGTACCATCGAGATACAGTCCGACTACGGCAAGGGCACGAGCGTGTGGGTGTCGATACCCTGCACGGCCTCTGAGATTGAAAAGAAAAGGGTATAGGAACAATGAAATTTGAGGTATGAAGATGAATATCATGTTTGACGAGCAGCAGGCCATGACGATGGCGCTCAACATCAGCGGCAACCACGTGATGTGCCTCGACTTGAAGGCCAACCGTGTGTATGACCTGCACGGAAAGGCGATGTTCGGCAATAATGTGGGTATAGAGGTGTGTTATAACTATGTCCATCCCGACGACTGCGAGAAGTTCCGCTCCTTCATCCGGCGTCTGAGCGACGGCACCGACATGGAGGCCGAATGCCATTACCGCTGGAACTACAACTATACAGGTCAGGGCGAGCCCGACTGGCACGATATGTATCTGTGCGCCATTGCCGAATATGAGGACGGCAAGCCCGTGAACATCATCGCCACCATTACTGACGAGACGGAGACGAAGCAGAAAGAGCGCGAGGTCGAGCAGGTGTCGGAGCGATACAGGTCGATCTTCGAGCACTCCATCATCGGCATGTCGTTCTATACCCCCGACGGCTGGCTCATCGACGCCAACCGCATCATGCGCCGGATCTGTAACTTCGACAGCGATACGGGCGATCAGTTCTTCTCGAAGGTGAACCTCTTTGATATGACGCCCTTCAACGAGGTGCTCGATCATGATCATCCTGAGGACTACTGGGCCTGCTCGCTGAGCATCATCCCTGAGCGGAACATGCGCGTATATCTGGAAATCAGCGTCCATCCCATCTACGATGAGAAAGGCAAACTGATGTATATCTCCGTGACGGCCAACGATGTGACCGAGGAGCGTAACATGTACCTCAATGTGATGGAGAATGATGCCAGGATGAAGAAGATGAACGAGGCCATCAGGAACTACGAGACGGAGCTGCGTTATATGCTGGAGGCTACGAAGATGCAAACCTGGCGCATCAGTCTGGAGCGAGAGGTCTTGGACTTCTATGATGGCCTGAACACCGTGGTGCGTTCGTTCGACCTCAATCAGATGCAGAAGATCTTCGTCGATCAGGAGAATGAATTTGTCAAAGCCTTGTCGAATCCCTCTGAGGCTCTGAAGAAACCGCTGGTCTATGTGGGTCAGATGCATCCGATGGTGACGCAGAGCTCCACGGAGAACCAATGGGTGCAGATCAACTGTATTCCTGAATTCGACGAGCAGGGAAAACTGTTGGGAGCCTTCGGCGTATGGCGAAACATCAACGACCTGATGGGCAAGCAGGATCAGCTGCGCAGGGAGACCCGGCGCGCCAAGGAGTCGGGACAGCAGAAGAGCCTCTTCCTGGCTAACATGACCCACGAGATCCGCACGCCGATCAACGCGATCGTGGGCTTCTCCGAGGTGCTGTCGTCGCTGCCAACTGCCGAGGAGAAAAAAGAAATCATCCAGATCATCAAGAACAACTGCGACATGCTGCTTCGTTTGATCAACGACATTCTCACGGCCTCCTCACTGGAGTCTGGCCACATGGACATTAAGCCCGTTGAGGTCGATTTTGCCAAGGCGTTCAATGAGCTGTTTGAGTCGTTGAAGCCCAGGGTGCAGGAGCCGGGCGTTGAGTTCATCAAAGACAATCCTTACGACACCCTGCCGATCAAGGTCGATGTCGATCGGGTGTCACAGGTCTTTACCAACTTCATGACCAACGCCGTGAAATATACCCATCAGGGTCATATTAAGGTGGGCTACCGTACGGAGACCAGAACCGTGGATGGTAAGCAGCGTGAAGGCTTGTATGCCTATTGTGAGGATACCGGTACGGGCATCTCGGAAGAGGCTCAGTCCAAGATCTTCGAGCGTTTCTACAAGGTTGACGATTTTGTGCAGGGCACCGGTCTCGGCCTCTCCATCTGCAAAGCCTTCACCGACGCCTGTCATGGTGACATTGGTGTGATCTCAGAAGGCAAAGATAAGGGATCCACATTCTGGATGTGGATCCCCCTCTGAAACGTTAAGGAAACGTAAATTTATGGCTATTCTGGCAAATGTCTGCTGGAATAGTCTTATTTTTGCAATCGATTAGTCAATGTTATTGTTGAACTTAAATTTATTGAAAATGAGGAACAAGCATTTCTATGTGATTGTGATGTTGTTGTGGAGTCTGCTTTTGGCGACTTCGTGTGAGAAAATGGTTATCGGTGAGTCGGAAGGACCTGCTGATGAGGATGCCAACGTCGTGGTTCAAGTGATGAGCTTTGAACAGCAACCGTTCAGTCTGACGCAAACGAGAGGGGAGACGGAGACGGGGCCTACAAAGTTGAATTTCATCGTGTATGATGAGGATGGGATGCGTATCCGTCAAGAGTCTCAGCAATGGGGTGACAGCGATTTCGGCATAGCGAGATTCAAGCTGCAAGAGGGACGCTATTTTCTTGTAGCTCTGGCTCATAGTGGTAAGGGCAATCCAACTTCGACAAATGTACACAAGATCGGTTTTACGAATAAGACGGGCTATACCGACACTTTCCTCTATGCCGACAGTCTGGTGGTGGGTGAAGAAGAGGTGGATGATGAACTCCAACTGAAAAGGATCGTTTCGAAGGTGAAGTTCGTGTTTAATGATCAGCTGCCGGAGGATGCCGACAGCATCCGTTTCTATTATGAAGGGGGCTCTGGCACCTTCGACGCAACCACTGGTCTGGGCGTCGTGAAGTCGAAGCAACAGCAGTGGTTTTCTGTCAATCCCAATGATGCGAGTTATGAGATCTATACGATTCCACGGGCAGACAGCGACAAACTGAAGGTACTGGTGACAACCTATAAGACGGCTGGTGGAAAGATTGAGATACTGACAGAACGGGAAGTCTGTGATATCCCCATTCAACGGAACTGTATCACCACGTGTAGAGGCAGCCTGTTCGATCCCACGGAGCAGCACCAGATCAGCATCAATATAGACACGACTTGGGATAACGAAGCGATAGAGTTTTCGTTCTGACAAATAAGAATTCCCGCGTTCTTTTCTCTTGTCTTCTCAACTACACCTCTGTCATCTCGACCGCCCCTTTGTCATCTCGACTAAGCGAAACGCATGGAGAGATCTCTCCACTCACTAAGTTCGGTCGAGATGACAGAAGAGATGTGGTCGAAATGACTGGCTTTGCTCAAGGTGACACATAGAATAGCGAAAAAATCACAAAGTGCATGGTGTTTTGGGAATTATTATTTATCTTTGCACCCGAGAAAACTAATGATTGACTGTTATGATGGACAAGAAACAGGTGAACGACGTGCTGCGCCATAATGTGGCGCTATTGTCGAAGCTGTCGGAGCAGGAGGTGGGAATGATGCCTGCCACGGAGGCTCCATTACCTTCTGTGGATCAGGTGAAGCAGATTGTGACGCTGGCCAAGCGTATCATCTTCCCTGACTATTTCAACAAACGTCAGCCCGACGAGGCCATACGTGCCTATTATATCGGTGTGCACATGGAGGAGTTGACTACGCTGCTGACGAAACAGATAGCTCATGGACTGCAGTTCTGTGAGGACTGCGAGGCTATCCGCACGAAGGAACAGGTTTATACGGAGGCTGAACGGCTGGCGCTTGAGTTTATCGGTGAGCTGCCGGAGATTAAAAGGCTGCTTTATACGGATGTTCAGGCAATGTTTGATAACGATCCTGCCGCTCCCAACTATGGAGAGGTGATCTTCTGTTATCCCTGTATGAACGCGATGACGCATTATCGTATTGCCCATAAGCTGCACGAGCTGAAGGTGCCTGTGATTCCTCGTATCATTACGGAGCAGGCTCACTCTAAGACGGGTATCGATATCCACCCGGGGGCTCAGATCGGCGAATATTTCGCGATTGATCATGGTACTGGTGTGGTGATTGGTGAGACAACGATTATTGGTAGCCATGTGACGCTGTATCAGGGTGTGACGCTGGGTGCCAAGAGCTTCAAGTATGACGAGCAGGGTAATATGCTGAACGTGCCTCGTCACCCGATTATAGAGGATTATGTGACGGTATATTCGAATGCCTCTATCTTAGGGCGCATCACGATTGGTCATCACTCCACCATTGGTGGTAACATCTGGTTGACGCATAGTGTGCCGCCAAACTCCAGGATTCTGCAGTCGAAGGCTGTAGATGCAGGATTCCAGGATGGAGCAGGTATCTGATAAAGAATAATCCCCGCTGTTTGGCGGGGATTACTGTTTCTATTTGTTTCTTACTTGTTTGACATTTCCTTAAGTGCCTTAGCAAAACGTCCTGTAGCTACGCTGCTACCATTTTCGCCGACATAAGTGCTGTCATCCACTTCGCCACGGGTGGCTGCTCTGGTGCGATAGCGGTTCCAATCCCAATAGCCGACGTTGGCCAAATCGAAGTTGTAGATTCTCTCTTCCCAGTCATACATAGTTCCGCGGAAACGGCTTGAGCTGATAGAGTAGTCACGCCAGTCAATACGTACATTATTCCATGTGGGATCATCATAATAGATATAGATGTTTCCGTTGCGCACTTCCCAGCGGAAGGAGCTGTAGGCGAACTCACGATCATCATACACATTGTAATCGGCTTCAGTACCATAGCCACTGGTTACATAACCCCAATCGTCATAGCCACCTGGCTCGAAACGCCATACGGTGTAGTACTCGCCGTCCAGGAATGCATCACCCCAGCGGTTGGTGTAGTACGTGTCCAAATTACCCTTCCAGTTGCCAGTGATGAGGTAGTTGGCAATTGTTTGATCGGTATCACAGCTGGTCAATGTGAACAGGGTGGTCATCAGTGCGAAAGCGGAAAAAATAAACTTCTTCATAATCGTAACGTTTTTATAATTAATTTCTGGTGCAAAGATAAGGAGAATCCTCCGCCGTAGCAAGAGAATTCTCCTATAAGCTGATAGGATTTTCCCTATTCTTGTTTCTTCTTTCCGAATTCGGGGTCGATCTTCAGCAGGGCAGTCACGATATAGGTCATGCTACAAGCTGCTACGACAATCAGGAAGAAGGCTGGATAACCGACACTCTCCTGCAGCGCACCAGCGAAGAGTCCTGGAATCATCATCGAGAGAGCCATGAAAGCTGTGCAGAGGGCATAGTGGGCCGTCTTGTGCTCGCCCTGACTATAATATATAAGGTAGAGCATATAGGCAGAGAAGCCGAAGCCGTAGCCAAACTGCTCGATGAAGACACACACATTGATGATGAGGAGACTGGTGGGCAGGGCGTAAGAGAGATACACATACACCAGGTCGGGTAGGGTGATAGCCATCACCATCGGCCAGAGCCAACGCTTCAGTCCGTCACGACTAGCCACGATACCACCCAGGATTCCTCCTAAGGTCAAGCCAATGACACCCACGGTGCCCTGTACAAGACCATATTCAGCTGGAGACAGACCAAGTCCACCCTGTGAAGTATTGTCGATCAGGAAGAGTGCACTCACCTTGGCGAGCAGGCCCTCAGGCATGCGGTAGAACAGCATAAAACAGATGCCTGCCCACACCTGCGGCTTCATGAAGAAAGTCTTCAGCGTATGCCAGAATTCCTGCAGGATCTGCTTGCCGTTCATGCGCTCCAAACCTTTGTCCTCAGCGGGGCGCGGCAGGATATAGTGGTGCCAGAGCCAGAAGGCGATAAAGAGGCCAGCCATGCCATAGAACATGATGCTCCAGGAGTATTTGATGTTGCGGGTGACTACTTCCAGATTGCCTGCCAGCATCACCAGCAGACCTTGGCCCACGATGGTGGCAATACGATAGAACGTAGAGCGGATGCCTACGAAGTAGGCCTGTGCGTGCTCCTCAAGTCCGAGCATATAGAAGCCGTCGGCAGCAATGTCATGGGTGGCACTTGAGAAGGCCATCAGCCAGAAGAAGGCCAGTGTGCCTTGCAGCCAATAGGGGGCAGGGATGGTGAATGCCACACCACCTAATGAGGCACCAATGAGCAGCTGCATGGCGACGATCCACCAGCGCTTTGTCTTGATGATGTCGATAAACGGGCTCCACAGCGGTTTGATGACCCATGGCAGATAGAGCCACGAGGTGTAGAGCGTGATGGCTGTGTTACTCAGGCCAAGACGTTTATACATAATCAATGAAATGGTCATGACGGCCACATAGGGGAGGCCTTCTGCAAAGTAAAGTGTGGGCACCCAGGCCCAAGGCGATCTCTTATTCATAAAGTTTTTCAATTTTTGCATTTCTATAATAGAACAACAGGATTTCATCGTAGGTCTTGCCTTGCTCGCCCATTACGGCAGCTCCAATCTGGCACAAGCCTACACCATGGCCCCATCCCTTGCCGTTCAGGACAAACTTGTCGCCCTCTTTCACCACATCGAAGGCAGAGCTGTAGAGGTGGGTTTCGCTGAGGGCGCGACGAATCTCGAGTTCCTTACCGATGGTGAGGGTCTTCTTGGTGCCTACGATCTTCAGCTTCCAGATACGGCCGCTCTTACCACGAGCCACGGGAATGAGGTCGATAATCTCGCCGAAATCGTCTTTCAGCTTGCGGTTCACAAGCTCAGAGAGCTCAGCCTTTGTATATTCCACCTTCCATCGGTAGAAGTCGGGTGTCTCCTGATCAAAGTCGTTGAGCACCTGCGAGAGGATATGCTTGTCGTTGGTGTTGCAGTAAGGATCGTGGAAGCTCACGAGATAAGGCTTGGGCGTATCTTCCCAGCAATACTGGAACTCCTCAGTCTCTCCACCACAGCACTTCGAGAAGCGGGCATCGCATATCTCGTCGCCATAGGTCAGAATCTGTCCTCGGGTGGCGCTGATGGCTTCTACCACATGGGCATTATTCGCCTTAGTGATACCCTGATAGCGCTGACAATGATCATCGGCACACACATCGAAGATGGTGTGATCCTCACGGTCGTACCAGCGGATGATCTCATCATCTTTCTTGATAAACGAGAAGAAACTGTCGCTGCCGTTCTCTCGCTGCTGGCGCTTCTCCATCTGAGCCAGGAGCCACGAACGGGAGATGACGGCATGAGCCTTGAGGAACTCTAGCGAAGAGGTGGCCGACATCTCGCTGGAGATGACGCTGGTGAGGTATTTCTCTACTGGCAGCTCATTGATGGCTACAATCTTATCGGCCTCTACCACCAGGTGGAGCGTTCCCTCAAACACCTGTGTCTCCTTACGCTCCCAATGGAAATTCACGCCGATGGTGACATCGTGAAGTGAGAAGGAGGCGTCATCGGCCTGAGGGGTGAAGTTCAGCTCACGGTATTGAGTACCTCGCCACAGGATTCCTCCCTCAGAGAACTCTACCGTCTGGTTGCCTGTAATCACCTCGCCTTTCGCGATATATGGACTGTTGAGCGTGAAGGATATCTTCTCCGCAGAGACGATGCCTACATTCACCTCAGGCTCTTTCGACAGGCGTGAGGCAAAGGGAGCATTGAAGGCCTTGACGGCACTCGACTCTTTGAGCTTCTGGACAACCTCTTGGAACTGTTCCTTGGTGAGCGACACCTCATTGAGAATGTCAAGCGCTATCTCTGGTGTCAGACGCTCAAAGTCTTCCTGTCTTGGTGTAATGAAGAGCCCCGACATGTCAAGGGCACCAGGACTGATGATATACTGGTCATTACCTGTGGCATAATAGCAGTCAGGCCGGTGCTTCCTTCGTGGGAACACCACAGAGAAGAAGTCTTCATCGCAGCGCCAGCTCACGATGTTCATCATGGGCTCTGTATCGTCGGCCTGCATCGGCAGGGCTTCATAGAGTCGCAGGAAAAGTTGTTCGTCACCATAGAGTGAACGGCTTCGGATCACCAGAGCAGGACAAGGATACTCTTCAATAATCGAGATATCCTCGTGCTCGTTGAGACTCACAATCTTCGTCATATTACGACTCAGCCGTTGCCAGGACAACTGAATGGGCAATACTCCGCTCGTACCAGCCTGGAAATGGGCATGATCGGGCGCCGATGCGCCACACTTAGGACCATTATAAAATACCAGCATCTCGGGATACTCCTCAAGCAGCTTGTGTATCTGACTGTATTTGTCGTGAATCTGCTGTGGCTCGTGCTTCACGCTGGGAATGGTGAAGTGGATCGGCAGAATAGGGAAGGGGTTCACCAACAGGTCATATTGATTGCCGATGTTCTTCTTTACCTGCTCTTGAGGGCGATTCTGCTCGCAGAGGAAACAGGGGCGTGCTGCCACCGCTTTCTTATCGATGCTGGCACCTGTAGAGACCATACGGGCAGGATTCCATTGTACCTGCATGGTGGAGGATCCCACCGTCAACTCGCGTGTCTTCACATTGCGCAACTCACGATAGCGTTGGCGGGCATCATCCCACTTCTCTAACTGACGGTTGAAGAAGCGCAGCAGGGGTGAATCCACCATCAGTTCCCTGTGGCCTTGCACCATCTGCTGACGTGCCAGGATCTCAAGCGTGCGCAGTTGGTCTTTATAGAGGTTGTTCGCATTAATCTTGTCGATGCTGAGGGCTGCATCACTATTGCCTCCCCAACGGCGACAGAGATAGAGTTCTGTGAAGATACGTCCGATGCGGTAGTGACGTGAGAAGATCAGTCCTAAGGCATAGTCCTCACCATAAGAGGTGTTGGGAAATCCGATCTGGCGCAGCAGGGGAGTGAAGAATGCACGGGGAGCGCCCAAACCATTGATGCGCAGGGCGTTGTTAGGTCCGTTCTCGTCAGTCCACTCTGCATGATCGATGAGTCCTGGCGGCAGGGTGTTCAAATCGAAGTCGCACATCCGGTAACTGCCAATCACCATCGCCGCATTCTGCTTATGGAAAGCATCTACCACCTGTTGCAGCGTTTTGGGTGAGGAGTAGAGATCGTCGGAGTCGAGTTGTACGGCAAAGCGTCCGCAACGGTCATCATTGATCGCCATATTCCAACATCCGCCAATTCCTAAGTCTGTTCGCTCAGGGATGATATGAACCAGCCGGTCGTCGTGGAATCCCTTCAACAGCTCAGTAGTGCGATCCGTAGAGTGATTATCCACCACAATGACGTTGAACTTGAAGTTGGCCTTCTGCGACAGGGCGCTGTTCACGGCATCGCAGATGGTCTTCTCGCGGTTATAGACGGGAATCACCACAGAGGCTTCGACATCAAACTCCTGTTCGTTGAAGTCTGGCTGACGATAATACGAAGGGTCGATCTTGGCGCCGATCTTGTTCAGATGCGCCGTAGCGGCCTGTTCCATCTCTATCTGTACCTCACGGTTGCGTGGGTTCACATAATCGAACTGTTTCACACCTGATGCACGGGTATCGGTCTCTTCCTCCGTATAAAGTTTTTCGTTGATGTGGAAGATACGTCCTTTACGACTCAGGAAGAGCCTGAGGGCATAAAGACCTGCATGCTGATAGGTATATTCCTCAGTTCTCGAGGCAAAGGCCTGCAGTAGCGAGGTCTTCACAAGAATCAGCGAACCGAAATCGAAGTCATCGCGGATACTGCCCAACTGATAGTCGATGACAGTGTGGGGCTTACGTTCTCCCTCGATGATATCATAGTGGTCGGCATACACCATAGCAGCATCGGCATCGAAGGCTATGCGTACCATTCTGTCGAGGGCACCCAACCCTATCTCTAACCGATTGGGTTTGGTCTGCAACAGCACGTAGTCGGCTTTGGCATTCCCGGCAATGCTTACCAACGTTTGACTACTGGTTAGATTTCCTGCCTCTATCTGTTGGCAATCTTTGAAACACTCTGCATCATTGCTCGTCAAAGGCTCTGATACTAAAAGAAATATGCGTTGGATTGACTTGCTGCCCCTGAGTTGTGCCACGATTTGCTGTGTGACCTCAATAGAACCGCAAGGCAAAAAACAATCTATTTTTTCTCTCATTGGGATTTGATTTGTGATTATTAGGCGCAAAATTCGCTAAAAATATTGAGAATACCAAATAAATCGGGATTTTTTATTTGTTTTTTGCTCGTTTTGCACTACCTTTGCACCCAAAAACGAAGCAGATGCTACAGGATAAGAAGGTTTTGCTTGGAATGTCGCTCGATGAGTTGAAGACTGTTGTGAAGGAGTTGGGTATGCCCCAATTCACAGCTGGTCAGATGGCGAAGTGGCTTTATCAGCAGCATGTGAGAAGCATTGATGAGATGACAAATATCTCGAAGGCCAATCGCGAGCGGCTGGCTGAGCAGTTTATGGTGGGCGCCATGGAACCGATAGATTGTCAGCGCTCTAAGGACGGCACCATCAAGTATCTTTTTCCTGTCTCATCAGGCAAGTTCGTGGAGACGGTTTATATCCCCGATAATGATCGCGCCACGCTTTGCGTATCGTGTCAGGTTGGTTGTAAGATGAACTGCCTGTTCTGTCAGACGGGTAAGCAGGGCTTTGAGGGTAGTCTGACGGCAGGTGATATCCTGAATCAGATCTATGCCTTACCAGAACGGGAAAGTCTGACCAATATCGTGTTTATGGGACAAGGCGAACCGATGGATAATCTAGACAACGTGCTCAGGGCCACAGAGGTGCTGACACAGGATTGGGGTTACGCCTGGAGTCCTCGTCGCATCACGGTGAGCAGCGTGGGCATCAAGGGTAAGCTGAAACGATTCCTTGATGAAAGTGAGTGCCATGTGGCTATCTCGATGCACTCACCCCTGCCGGAACAGCGCCAGCAGCTGATGCCTGCCGAGCGCCAGATGTCGATTACGGAGGTGGTGGAGCTGTTGAAGCAGTACGACTTCACGCATCAGCGCCGTTGTTCGTTTGAGTATATCTGTTTTGCCGGATTAAATGACACGATGACGCACGCCAGGGAGATCGTGAGGCTGTTGCAGGGCTTGGAATGCCGTGTAAACCTGATCCGTTTTCATGAGATTCCCGATGTGGACTTGCCTGGTGCCGATGAGAAACGCATGGAGAGCCTGCGCGACTATCTGACGAAGCATGGGGTGTTTACCACTATCCGAGCCAGTCGCGGACAGGATATCTTTGCTGCCTGCGGACTGCTGTCAACTCAAAGACAGAGTAATTTTTTAAAGACAGAGTAACAGAATAACATATGGAAGATAATAAGATTCGCGTAGCAATCACGCATGGAGACACGAACGGCATTGGTTATGAGGTGATATTCAAGGCATTTGAGGATCCGATGATGCTCGAGCTCTGCACACCGATTATATATGGTTCACCCAAGGTGGCTGCTTTCCATCGTAAGGCGATGGAACTGGAGACCCAGTATCATGTCATCGACAATGCCGAAGATGCTAACCCCAGCAAACTGAACCTCTTGTCTGCTTTCGACGAGGAGGTGAAGGTGGAGTTCGGTCAACCTACCGACGAGTCGGCTGAGGCTGCTCGTAAGGCAATGGCCCGTGCGAAGGAGGATCTGCAAAAGGGTCTCTTCGATGTGCTCGTCACAGCCCCTGTGAAGTCAAATCCTAATCCCCCTCGTGAAGACCGTGCGCTCACGGTGATGGTCTGCGACAGAGTGCGTGTCGGTTTGGTGACTACCCATCTGCCCATCAAAGAGGTGGCTGCTGCTGTCACTGTTGAGAAAATTGTAGAGAAGAGTACCATCTTCCACACGAGTCTGCGTCGCGACTTCCGTATCTCTAATCCCCGAATTGCCGTGTTGGCACTTAATCCCCGGCTGGGAACGGAAGAGGAGCATATTATCAAACCCGCTATCGAGGCACTTGAGAAAAACGGCATTCAGGCTTTTGGCCCCTATGTGGCTGATGAATTCTTTGGCAATGATATGTACAATGAATTCGATGGTGTACTGGCTATGTACGATGATCAGGGCGTAGTACCTTTCAAGTCGCTCTCTCATGAATATGGTGTAAAACTAAAAGCTGGAATTTCCGCCATTGTTGTGACACCAGATCATGGACCTGCTTTCGATATAGCAGGCAAAGGTGAGGCCGACGAACAGTCTATGCGACATGCCATCTATACGGCTATCGACATGTTCCGTCATCGTGCAGAATATGATGAGCCGATGAGTAATCCGTTGCCAAAGCTCTATCACGAGAAACGAGAGGATGGTGACAAGGCCAGATTCGCCGTCAGAGCCAAGGATCAGTTCAAAACACCGCTCGAAAAGTGATTTTCCGTTAAATTTCTGCCAAAATTGCAGTTATATGAAAAATAATGTGTAATTTTGTCAGCTCAATGAAGACAACAGAATTACAGGCTATCAAACAGCGGTACAATATCGTGGGCAACTGCGAAGCATTGAACCATGTGCTCGACGTCGCATTACAGGTGGCGCCAACAGACTTGTCTGTGCTCATTGTCGGAGAGAGTGGTGTGGGTAAGGAGATTATCCCCCGTGTGATTCACGATAACTCGCCACGCCGACGTGAGAAGTATTTCGCCATCAACTGCGGTTCGATTCCCGAGGGCACTATCGACTCAGAGCTCTTCGGACATGTAAAGGGCTCTTACACGGGTGCCATTAACGACTCGCCTGGTTATTTCGGGGTGGCCAACAAAGGCACATTGTTCCTTGATGAGGTGGGAGAGCTGCCGATGGCTACACAGGCTCGTCTGCTGCGTGTGCTTGAGACAGGTGAATACATCCCCGTGGGTGGCACGGAGATCCGCAAGACCGATGTACGTATCGTCGCTGCTACGAATGTCAACATCCGTCAGGCCATCAGCGAGGGGCGCTTCCGCGAAGACCTCTACTACCGTCTGAACTCCATTCCCATCCAGATGCCTTCGTTGCGCGAACGTGGCGAGGACATTGTGCTGCTGTTCCGCTTGTTTGCCATGCAGATGGCCGAGAAATACAAGATGGACCGCATCACCCTCGATGAGGGCGCCAAGCAGTTGTTGCTGAAATACAAATGGCCTGGCAATGTGCGCCAGTTGAAGAATATCACCGAGCAGATCAGCGTGCTCTCACCTGAGCGCCTGATTACCGCCGATATCCTGCGGAAGTTTATCCCTGAGGATCACGAGACAACCCAGTTGGCTACGATTCCTCGCGAGGGTGGAGACCATAGCTTCGAAAACGAGCGTGAGATACTCTATAAAATCCTCTTTGAGCTTCGTGGCAACGTGAACGACATGCGCCGCGAGATGAGTGCTTTGAAAAAGCAGCTCGATGATGTGCAGGGCGGTACGACAACCGTCAGCTCACCGATTTCTACCACGCAACTGGCTCCTATCACATCACCTTCGCCTGCTGCCTCCTATGACGTTCATCCCTATACCGCCGAGGATGCCGTAGCAGAGGAATATGTGGAGCCCGAAAAAGAACAAGAGAACCTGAACCTGAACGACCTGAGCAAGCAGATGCTCGAAAAAGCACTGGAGCGCAATCACGGAAACCGGAAGCGTGCTGCACAGGAACTGGGTATCAGCGACCGCACCCTTTATCGCAGACTGAAACAATATGGACTGGACAAATAAATCACTCAAACTCTTGATGGCGCTGGCTGTTGCCGTCATCGTCACCGCTTGCTCCGTCAGCTATAAGTTCAATGGTGCCAGCATCGACTATACGAAGATCAAGACCATTCAGATAGCCGATTTCCCCATCCGAAGCGCATACGTGTGGGGACCTATGGGACCGCAGTTCAACAATGAGCTCAAGGATCAGTTTACAGGTCATACCCGTCTGGCATTGGTGCGTCGTAATGGTGATCTGAAACTCGAAGGAGAGATTATCCGCTACGAACAGCGCAACAAGTCAGTGTCCAGTGAGGGATATTCTGCCCAGACTGAGCTCTCGATGACTGTCAACGTGAGATTCACCAACAATGTCAATCATAATGATGATTTCGAGCAGCAGTTCACGGCCTCCCAGAGTTATGACTCTTCGCTCTCACTCAACTCTGTGCAGGACGAACTGGTGACGAAGATGATCAAGGACATCTGCGATCAGATTTTCAATGCCTGTGTTGCCAACTGGTAAACACGGAAACGAGACAATAACCAATGGAACGGATAACAGAGCTGATACAACACCCAGAGCACTTGGATCGTGACACACTTTATGAGTTACGCTCCCTCTGCGCCTTGTATCCCTATTATCAGCCGGTCCGCCTGCTGATGCTACAGAATCTGTATCTGCTCCATGATGCCACCTTCGATGAGGAACTGCGTCGTGCGGCAATCTATATCACCGACCGCCGTGTGCTCTTTAATATGATCGAGGCTTCCCATTATCAGCTGAAGCGGAAACCCGGTTATAAGAGCACGTCTGTAGCTGCCCCTGAGACAACTGGTCGCACCATGTCGCTCATCGATAACTTCCTCGATTCAATACCTAAAGACGAGGAAGAGCCTGCTGCCGTGAAGCGCAAGCCGACACCTGCCGATGCTGCCATCGACTATGTGGCTTATCTGCTTGAAACAGCGGATGAAAATGAAGTCGCTGACGAGGTGCCGGAAATGCCTGGTCAACAGTTGATAGATTCGTTCATAAATAGTGACAAACCTAAGTTCGTCCTCAATGAGTCACCAGTGATGGCTCCATTGGCAGTAGAATTAGAGGAAACAGCCCCGGATGGGGTAGGTGAGGAGTATTTTACTGAAACTTTGGCCAGAATTTACATCAAACAAGGCAGATATTCGAAGGCACTTGAAATAATTCAGCGATTAAGTTTGCAATTTCCGAAAAAAAATGCTTACTTTGCAGACCAAATTCGTTTCTTAGAGAAATTGATTATAAATAATAATAAAAAAAATAAGTAAAAAAGATGTACACTCTATTTGTAATTCTTATCGTGATTGCAGCCCTGCTGATGATCGGTATCGTGCTCATTCAAGAGTCAAAAGGTGGCGGTCTCGCTTCCAACTACTCTCAGTTCAATCAGATCGGTGGTGTTCGCAAGACCACTGACTTCATCGAGAAGACCACTTGGGGCCTTGCTGCCGCAATGGTTGTGCTCAGCGTTGCTTGCGCTTATGTAGCTCCTCAGGCTCTCACAGACACCTCTGTGATGGAGAACTATGAGATTCCTGCCACCAATCCGAACAACCTGCCAGGTTTCGGTGCTAGCCAGCAGAAAGATGCTGCTGCCCCTGCCGCTCCTGCTGCGGAGGCTCCCGCAGCTCCTGCACAGCCTGCAAAATAAAGAATTTCGAAAAAAAGTGCGAGTTTTATTTGGTTAATCCAAAAAAAACTCGTACCTTTGCACCCGCAATTCAGAAATGGTGCCCGTAGTTCAGTTGGTTAGAGCGTCAGATTGTGGTTCTGAATGTCGACGGTTCGAGTCCGTCCGGGCACCCTCTAAAACAAATCCCTGTAAGACAAGTACTTACAGGGATTCTTCTTTTCTAACACTCCAAATTTTGATGGAACATTGATGGAACATTTTTAAGTTGTTCCATCAATTTAGTATGGGGCGTGTCCACAAAGAGCCATATTAACTCAAATACATTCATCCCTTTATGATTGGTAAAATCAGTTGTTGTCATTGGTGTTTTTTATTAATGCCCCATCTGCCTTCCTTGCGGCCATCTTGACGCTCAATATTGATACCAAGTTTCCTAATAGCTGTAAACTCTCGTTGGATGGTCTTATCGGACACCTTAA
>ONAE01000012.1 GCA_900315695.1 uncultured Prevotella sp.
CCTCAAAAGATTTTTCCAACTTGGCGACCTTCTTTTCGATGAACGCCTCTAACTTCTCGGTAGCGTCGAAATGAATCGACTGAATCTTAATCTCCATAAATTACCTCCTATTTTAAATAGTTATTAAAAAGAGTCAGGCTCTCGGATGAGCCTCTTTATAAATTCGCTTCAACTGCTCGAACGTCGTGTGGGCATAGATCTCTGTCGTACTAACACTTTCATGACCCAGCAGATTTTTGATACTCTCCAGATCTGCGCCGTGATTCAACATCGCCGTTGCGAAAGTATGTCTTAACACATGAGGCGACTTCTTCTTCAGGGATGTAACTGCTGAGAGATACTTACGAACCAAAGCATACACTTGCGGCGCCGTCATTCGGTCTCCCTTGTCATTCAAGAAGAAAGCATCACTATTCTTCTCCCCCTGCTCATCACGAACAGCCCGATAGTCACTTAGGGCCTCTGCCAACTCTTTGCCGAAAGGCACGATGCGCTGTTTATTCCGCTTACCAGTCACTTTCAACTGGCCTGTCACAAAATCCACATCAGCATCATTAAGCCCTATCAGCTCGGCGCGTCTTAGTCCCGCCTCATAGAACAATAATAATATGGTACGTGCGCGTACATCTTTATAACTATTATAATCCCATTCCAAACCGTCAAGGAGGTGATTCATCTCACCCTCACGGAGGAACTGCGGCAGCGGCTTCGACTTTTTGGGCCCCATAATACAATGGGCGGGATCTTTCTCAACCAATTTCCGTTTTAGGGAAAAGCGATAAAAGGAACGCAGAGCGCTCAACTTCTTATTAATAGTTGAGGCAGTGTTTCCTTTATCCATCAAACTCTCCATCCAGTCACGGATCAAGTCAGCATCTGCTTTCTCTATAGAGAGTCCGTTATCCCTAAGATTCAGATACGATTCAAATTCCCGAAGGCTTTCCTCGTATGTCTGCACTGTCTGCGGTGATGTATTCCGCTCATAGCGCAGGTAGTTCAGAAACTGGTTAATCATCATAAATCGCCACCTACTGGTATTCGGCTACGAATTTACGGATAATTTTCGAAACTACCAAATTTTTGGGAACTTTTTTATTCCTCGTTAGCACGAAGCTGCTGTACGTAAACGGCGTGCTCCATCTTCAGGCGCTTCAAAACAGACGGCTTATCGAACTGCTGACGACGACGCAACTCCTTCACAACACCTGTTTTCTCGAACTTTCTCTTAAACTTCTTGAGAGCCTTCTCAATGTTCTCGCCTTCTTTTACTGGTACAATAATCATTTGTCTTTTGTTTTAAATATTTTATGTTAAACTTGATGCCTTCGGGTACAGGACCACGAAAAGCGGGTGCAAAGTTACTACTTTTTTGCAAATCCACCAAGTTTTTACCATATTTTTATTAAAACATGCCTCATTTTCCCGATTTTCAACCTCAAAGAGGTGCACAAGCTTCTTGCAGCCACTCCATTTCATTATCGTCAAGACGCGGTGAGAGCTGTTCAAAAACACGCCGATGATACTGGTTCAGCCATTCGATTTCTTCGGGTAACATCATTTCCTTGATGATCGGCTTTTTATCGATAGGACAAAGGGTTAGCGGCTCAAACTTTAGGAACTTACCAAACTCCGTTTCATTGTAATATGTGACGAGTAAGGTGTTTTCGATTCTTACGCCAAACTTACCTGCGAGATAGATACCTGGCTCATCTGTTACTGTCATACCAGCCACCAATGGGGCCGGTTTCCATTCCATCCGAATCTGATGAGGTCCTTCATGCACATTAAGATAAGAGCCCACACCATGACCCGTGCCATGCAGATAGTTCATACCCACACGCCACATGTCCTTGCGAGCCAGGACATCAATCTGCGTACCACTAGTACCACTGGGAAATTTACAGAGCTCCAGCTGGATATGCCCCTTCAACACTAAGGTATAAACCTTTCTCTGTTCCTCTGTGACAGGCCCAAGAGCTATGGTTCGTGTAAGATCTGTAGTTCCGTCAAGATACTGCGCACCACTGTCCAACAGCAAAAGGCCCTCTGGTCTCAAAGGGACATCCGTTTCCGGCGTGGATTCATAGTGAACGATGGCACCATGCGCTTCATAGCCGGCAATCGTATCAAAGGAGAGTCCCCTGAACAATGTCTGTTCGGCTCGGAGTGAAGCGAGTTCATCTGACACAGAGATTTCTGTGAGTGTCTCACCCTCAGAAAGTTGCTTATCCAACCAATAAAGGAATTTAACCATTGCTATGCCATCTTTCAACATCGCCTGCTTAAAACCCGCTATCTCGGTATCATTCTTGATGGTCTTCATCCGCTTGACGGGCGATTCTGCCTCAATGACCTCACGTGTCACAGTATTAAAGAGCGTATAGTTCACCTCGTCAGGGTCAAGCAGAATATTATATTCGAAATAATCCTTCAGCCCTTTCTGTACATTCTCATAGGCATCCACCCCAATGCCCTCCCCCCTCAGGTAGGCTACCACCTCAGGTGTCAGTTTCTCTTTATTTATATATAAGGTGACAGCGGTTGAGGAAATAAGCAAGTAACTCACAAATAGCGGACTACAATGCACATCCGTCCCTCTGAGATTCAGGGTCCATGCAATGTCATCAAGGGATGCCATCAGCATACCGTCTGCATGAAGTTTCCGCAGGGCCTGGCGGATACGGGCAATTTTCACGCTCGCAGCCTCACCAGCATAAGTCAGCGGGTATTCTTCAACAGGATTCACGGGAATCAGTGGGCGGTCCTGCCATATCTGCGCCAGCGGGTCGAGGTTGGTACGAAGTGTAATACCACCCTGTTTCCGAAGATCAGCAATCAGTTCCCTGACGCTATTGGTGGAATTCACCATACCGTCGATGCCGACCTCCACTCCAGCACCACACTCCTTGCCAATCCACTCTGCAATGGTAGGCGTACCCTCCACTTTCTGTTTCATCAGCTGGAATTCCGTATCCTTCAACTGATCTGCTGCAGCCAAGAAATAACGGGAGTCAGTCCAAAGGGCAGCAGACGTCAAAGTCACCACTGCCGTGCCTGCAGAGCCGTTAAAACCAGAAATAAACTCGCGCCCTTTCCAATGATCAGGCACATATTCACCCTGATGAGGATCAGTACTTGGAAAGATGAAGGCCGCAAGATGTTCACGACGCATCACCTCCCTTAAATCTTCCAGTCGCTGATTAATATTCATTATATATCCAATTTTGTAATTTCGACTTTACAAAGATACGACATTTTTGTCAGACTTTCAACGGATTAACTAAGATTAATATTAAAAAGGGGTGAAATATGCCACTTTTTTCTTAACTTTGCAGCACTTTTGATATAACAATTAAAAAAATACAATTATGGCTTTTTTAACAGACGAGAAATTGGTGATCGTTGGTGCCGGCGGTATGATCGGTTCTAACATGGTACAGAGTGTGCTGATGTTGGGTCTTACTCCTAACATCTGCTTGTATGATATCTATGAGCCCGGTGTTCATGGTGTTTACGACGAGATGTGTCATTGCGCTTTCCCAGGTGCAAACATTTCTTATACCGTTGATGCCAAGGAGGCTTTCACTGGTGCTAAGTACATTATCTCTTCAGGTGGCGCTCCCCGTAAGGAAGGTATGACCCGTGAGGACCTGCTGAAGGGCAACTGTCAGATTGCAGCTGACTTTGGTGAGAACATCAAGAAGTACTGCCCTGATGTAAAGCACGTAGTGGTTATCTTCAACCCTGCTGATGTAACAGCTCTGACCGCTCTGATTCACTCAGGTCTGAAGCCCAACCAGCTGACCTCTCTGGCAGCTCTCGACTCTACCCGTCTGCAGCAGCAGCTGGCTCAGGAGTTCGGCGTACGTCAGGACAAAGTTACTAATGCTTATACATATGGTGGTCACGGCGAGCAGATGGCTGTATTCGCCAGCAAGGCTCTCATCGACGGCAAGCCCCTTTCTGAGCTTCCTCTCTCTGACGAGCGTTGGGCTGAGATTAAGCACATGACTACACAAGGTGGTAGCAACATCATCAAACTCCGTGGCCGTTCTTCATTCCAGAGCCCTGCATATCAGGCTGTTAAGATGATCGAGGGAGCTATGGGTGGTGAGCCTTTCAAGTGGCCTGCTGGTTGCTATGTAAACGCTTACGGCTTCAAGAACGTGATGATGGCTATGCCTACCGTTATCGACAAGGATGGTGTTCACTTCACTCAGCCTGAGGGAACTGCCGAGGAGATGGCTGCCCTGCAGGCTTCATATGAGCACCTGCAGAAGATGCGCGACGAGATCATCTCGCTGGGTATCATCCCCGCCGTTGAGGAATGGGGTAAGGACAATGCAAACCTGTAATTAGGTATGGCTTTGATCAAATCATATCGCGGTCTCGCTCCCAAATGGGGGCGAGATTGCTATTTTAGCGAGAACGCCACGATAGTAGGCGACGTGACAATGGGCGACGAGTGTAGCGTATGGTTCAACGCTGTGGTTCGTGGCGACGTAGCTCCAATCACCATCGGCAACTGCACGAATATCCAAGATGGCAGTTGTGTGCATGTGACTCATGAGACAGGTCCCACCCATATCGGCAACTACGTGACCATCGGGCACAATGTGACTGTTCATGCCTGCACCATCCACGATAATGCGCTGATAGGCATGGGCTCTACCCTACTCGATGGTTGCGAGATTGGCGAAGGTTCTATCGTAGCCGCTGGTGCCCTCGTACTTCAGAACACGAAGATTCCTGCTGGTGAAATATGGGGGGGCGTACCGGCCAAGTACATCAAGTCTGTCCGTCCAGGACAGACTGACAATGCCAAGCATTATGTCGCCTATTCCAAATTCTATCTTAACGAAGAGTAGCTACCACATATTCACTTTGCGTGCCGATGCGGAACTTGCCGCCCCAGATGCCGATGCCAGAGGAGATGTAATACTGTGTATTACCACGACGATGGCTGCCCCAAGAGCATTCATAAATATGATCGGTAATCCACGAGATTGGCCATACCTGTCCACGATGGGTATGGCCACTTAGTTGAAAGTCAACACCAGCAGCCTCAGTACGATCCAGATTGTATGGCTGGTGATCCAACACAATAGAATACAATTCCTTTTTATCTATCAAATCCTTGACAGGCTTGCGGCGCATGTTGGTACGATCATCGCGACCTATGATAACGATACTGCTGTCAATAACAGCACAATCATCTATCAGAAGATGGATGCCGGCATCCCTATAAAACTGCTTGGCTTCAGGTTGACCAGCATAGAACTCATGATTACCCAAACAGGCATAGACAGGGGCCTGAAGCCGATGAAATTCTTCTACCATTCGTTCTTCCAACAAGGGGCGCATACTACCATCGATGATGTCACCAGCAATCAGGATGAAGTCAGGATGCTCGGCATTGATCATATCCACCCAACGAGCCAGTTCCTTTCGTGGGTTATGATAGCCCAAATGCAAATCTGAGGCCATCACCACCTTATATGCCTTTGGTAAAGGTTTTGAAGATTTCAAAACCAAAGATACGCGTACCTTATTATAATAATGGAAATTACCGTAAAGGAAGATGCCAAAAAGCAACACGAAGATACCGGCAGAAGCATACCAGTTATGATAGAGCAACGATTGGGGAACCAGATGAACAAGTCTCCCCAAGTCAAGTACCAAGAACAGGATCACCAGATAGAGCAATACAATAATCGACGAAGTACCAATCTCGTATGAGAGCTGAGCCAAAGGTAAGGGCAGACTATCAAACTTACGGGCAACAGAGAGAAACAACATGAGGAAACAAGATACGCCCACAACTATCACCAGCGTTTTCCAGATAGCAGCCAGTGGCAGAATCGTCCACATATGCCAGGCGACATACACAAGTGCAAATAAGGGCAATACCCAGAATACAAGCATCCACATACTCTTCATTTAGTTAAGTTCAAAAGACTAGTTCTACAGTTTTACACTCGACAGTACCTTCTCTGTAGCACCTGCCAAGCCCTGCACAAACTTACCAGCCTGTACACCTGCTATACGCAATTGCTCCGCATCAGTCAGAAAGACATCCATCTGTCGGGTAAAAGCCTCAGCAGTTTCAAAGTCGAAGCCACCACCAGCAGCCTTCAGGCCCTGAGCCTCTTGGAATCGCTGGTTATTAGGACCGAAGAATACTGGCACATCCCAGACAGCTGCTTCCAGCACATTGTGGATACCTACGCCGAAGCCACCACCCACATAGGCAATCTCTCCATAATGATAGATACTCGACAACAGACCGAAACAGTCGATGATCAGCACGTCAGCAGCCTGTAACTCGGCTTTCTTTGAAGGAAGGTCTGCTTTCGTCAAAGAAGAGTAGCGCATCACCTTTCGTCCCTCCAGCAGTTTCTCTATCTGCCGCAGATGATCCTCGCCAATCACATGAGGGGCGATTATCATCTTCCACTCAGGGTGCTTATTAAAATATGGTATGAAGATCGCCTCGTCGGGAGGCCATGATGAACCAGCCACAAACACCTGAGTATCCTGCTTGAAGGTCTCAACGATAGGCAGATACTTCGCTACCTCCTTAATCTGAAGCACGCGATCAAAACGCGTATCGCCCACCACTGTGACATTCGTAATATGAATCTTCTCCAACAGATCCTTGCTGATCTCATTCTGCACGAAAAAATGCGTGAAGCATTTCAGTACGCGCCCATACTGACGACCATACCATTTGAAAAACACCTGTTCCGGACGGAAGATACTCGACACACTATAGACCGGAATATTTCTGTGCTTCAGAATGTGCAGATAGTTATACCAGAACTCATACTTGATGAAGAAGGCCATCACAGGACGGACTGTACGCAGGAAACGACGTGCATTGGTGATAGTATCCAGCGGCAGGTAGCAGATGATGTCTGCTCCATCATAGTTCTTACGCACCTCATAGCCTGATGGCGAGAAAAATGTCAGAAGGATCTTATACTCAGGGTGATCCTTGCGCAGACGTTCCATCAACGGACGGCCCTGCTCAAACTCTCCAAGCGAGGCTGCATGAAACCAGACATACTTCGCATTGGGATCCACCTTCTCCCTCAGGATACGGAAAGCCTCACGCTCACCACGCCACATCTTCCGCACCTTCTCGTTAAAGCGGCTATAGACAGCCACTCCTAAAAGATAGAGGTATATAATCAGGTTGTAAATCATCAGCCCAGTACTTCTATTGCACGTCTCATTCTGGCTATCGTCTCCTCCTTGCCAAGGAAGGCAGAGATATCAAACATACCAGGTCCTTTTCCTTCACCAACGAGGGTCAGTCGCCAGGCATTCATCACATTGCCCAACTTATATTCTTTCTGCTCCACCCAGGCATGCACAATCTGCTCCTGGTTTTCCAGCGAGAAGTCATCAATGCCCTCAAGTACACCTATCAGTTCTGTCATTACCTGGGCACTATCTTCCTTCCAGCGTTTTTTGACAGTCTTCTCATCATAAGCCTGCGGAGCCTCAAAGAAGAAAGAACAAAGAGGCCAGAGTTCCTTGACAAACGACACGCGATCCTTCATCATCGCTGTGACAGCCGTTACACGATCCAGCGTCTCATCAGGACAGTGCTCCTTCACGATGGGGAAGAACAGCTGGGCAATCTCCTCTGCAGACTTCTTCAAAATATACTCATGATTAAACCAGATACCCTTATCGTAGGCAAACTTGGCACCAGCCTTTGAACACTTGGTGATATCAAACAGCGGCACCAGCTCGTCGAGTGTAAACAACTCCTGCTCAGTACCTGGATTCCATCCCAGCAGCGCCAGGAAATTGATCACGGCTTCAGGGAAGTAGCCGTCCTCACGATAGCCACGCGACACCTCGCCACTCTTCGGATCGTGCCACTCCAGTGGGAATACAGGGAATCCCAAGCGATCACCATCGCGCTTAGAGAGCTTGCCCTTACCATCAGGTTTCAACAGCAGAGGTAGATGCGCAAACTGAGGCATCGTGTCCTCCCAGCCAAAAGCCTTGTAAAGCAATACATGAAGCGGTGCACTAGGCAACCACTCCTCACCACGGATCACATGAGAGATCTCCATCAGATGGTCATCCACGATATTTGCCAAATGATAAGTTGGCAGTTGGTCTGCACTCTTATAGAGTACTTTATCATCAAGAATATCGCTTTTTACACGAACCTCACCACGAATCAGGTCGTTCACCAGCACCTCCTGTCCGGCCTCAATCTTGAAACGCACCACATACTGCTTGCCGTCGACTATCATCTGCTCCACCTCCTCTTTCGGAAGGGTCAGTGAGTTGCGCATCTGACTACGGGTATGGCAGTCGTACTGGAAGTTTTGGATCTCCTGACGCTTAGCTTCCAACTCCTCTGGTGTGTCAAAGGCGATATAAGCCTTATCCGCATCGAGCAGCTGTTGCACATATTTCTTATAGATATCACGACGTTCACTCTGACGATACGGACCTTTGTCACCGCCAAACGAGACGCCCTCATCAAACTTGATACCCAACCACTTGAATGACTCAATGATATACTCCTCAGCACCTGGTACGAAACGATTCGAGTCGGTATCCTCAATACGGAACACCAGATCGCCACCATGCTGCTTGGCAAACAGATAATTATACAAGGCGGTACGCACACCACCAATATGTAATGCCCCTGTAGGACTTGGTGCAAAACGCACTCTTACTCTTCTTTCTGACATCTTTTTCATTAATTTGCCTGCAAAGATACAAAAAAGTTGAGAGTTGAGAGTTGAAAGTTGAAAGTTTTTTGTATTTTTGCAACCATAAATGTATAAATTACATAAAAATGAGTAGTTTCAACATTAAAAATGACCTCACTTGGCGTGACTTTCTCATCCGTTCAGCATTGATTGTGGCCACTACCGCTGTCATCGTCTGGCTGATGCCCCGAAATACACAATCCAGTTTTAAAATAGAAAGGGGTAAGCCCTGGGTTTATAACGACCTGAGTGCGCCTTTTGACTTTCCCATCTATAAAAGTGAAGAGGCTGTGAAGGCTGAACGCGACAGTCTGATGAAGAGCTATGAACCCTACTACATTTATAATGAGGAGATCGTGGGCAAGCAAGTCCGCCAATTCTATAAAGATTACAACAAGGGGATTCCCGGGCTTCCCGACGACTATCTGAGTATTGTGGCAAACCGTCTGCGCGACCTCTATACTCAGGGCATCATGAACAGTTCTGAGTTCACCATCCTGCGCCAGGACACAGCTAAGTCCATCCGCGTCATCAACGGCAAGGATGTTACCAGCGTATCCATCACCAAGCTCAACTCCGTTGTCTCTGCCTATGAGCAGATCTTCCAGGATGAGACACTGTCCAAGCACAAGGACGTATTACAGAAATGCAATCTCAATGACTACATCGCGCCCAACCTGATCTACGACAGAGCCCGTAGCGAAGCCAGTCTGAATGAGCTCCACAACAGTATCCCCTTGGCAAGCGGCATTGTTCAGCGAGGTCAGAAGATTATCGATCGTGGCGACATCGTGGATAAAAACACCTACAACATTCTCATGTCTTATAAGAAAGAGACAGACCGGCGTGATGAGAACAAGCAGGGTATCAGCCTGATCATTCTTGGACAGGTGCTCTATGTGTTGATCATGATCTCCTGCTTTACCATCTACATCTCGCTGTTCAGAAAGGATTATTTCGAGAATCCGCGCTCCATATTGATGCTCTACTCCCTGATCCTGATCTTCGTCGTATTGGCGTCTCTCATGGTCAGCCACAATGTACTGCACGTCTATATCGTCCCCTTTGCCATGGTACCGATTTTCATCCGTGTATTTATGGACTCACGGACGGCCTTCATGGCCCATGCGGTGTTGACGATGATCTGCGCCAGCATTTTACAGCATCCGCTTGAGTTTATTTCTGTCGAGATGATAGCAGGTCTTGTGGCTATTTTCTCCCTACGGGAACTGTCAAGTCGTTCCCAGCTTTTCTGGACAGCAGTACTGGTTACCATAGCCACAGGACTGACGAACCTCGCGCTCGAATGGATCCGCAATGAAGATCTGGCCCGTCTCAACCTCAGCGAGTACAATTACATCTGCATCAACGGTATCCTCCTGTTCTGTTCTTACCCCCTGCTCTATCTCATCGAGAAGGCCTTTGGCTTCATATCCAATATCACGCTGATCGAATTGTCGGATATGAACAAGACCCTGCTCCGCAAGATGAGTGAGGTGGCCCCTGGAACTTTCCAGCACTCTATCCAGGTAGGAAACCTGGCGGCAGAGATTGCCAATAAGATCGGTGCCAAGAGCCAGTTAGTTAGAACAGGTGCGCTCTATCACGACATCGGCAAGATGATGAACCCCATCTATTTCACCGAAAACCAGTCGGGCGTGAATCCTCATGAGAAATTAGGTGCCATCGACAGTGCCCAGACGATTATCAGTCATGTGACGGAAGGCGTGAAACTGGCAGATAAATATAATCTGCCCAGTGTAATCAGAGACTTCATCTCAACCCATCACGGACTAGGCAAGGCCAAATACTTCTACGTCAAGTATGTGAACGAGCATCCCAACGATGAGGTCGACGATCTGCTCTTCACCTATCCTGGTCCCAACCCCTTCACCAAGGAGCAGGCTATCCTGATGATGGCCGATACGGTAGAGGCTGCCTCACGCTCTCTTCCCGACTACACGGAACAGACCATCCGCGACCTTGTCAACAAACTCATCGACACCCAGGTGGCAGAAGGCTATTTCAAGGAGTGCCCCATCACTTTCCGCGATATCGCCTATGCCAAGACTGTACTCATTGAGAAGCTGAAGACGATTTATCACACCCGTGTCAATTATCCTGAACTGAAAAAATAACGGATTATTGCACACCTATACACCCATTTGTGCAAGAAATTTCTGCACAAATGGGCTTTTTTGTGCAGGAAATTCCCTATTTTTGGTTAATATCTGTTAACTTTGTGTGCGCAAACGGCAAACTTTCGAACAAACCGCATACCTTTGCACCCGATTTTTTAAGATGTTTTTAGGATTATGAACAATTTGAAAGTAATTATTACCAGCGTGATGCTGGCAGCAACAACCTCAGCAAGTGCTGGCGGTATCTTAACCAATACAAATCAGAGCGTTGATTTTCTTAGGAATCCTGCACGCGATGCAGCTATCGGTCTTGACGGTGTCTATTCAAACCCCGCAGGTGTCGCTTTCCTGCCCGAGGGATTCCATATTACATTCAACTGGCAGTACGCTCACCAGACGCGTACGATTACCAGCAACAACCCTCTTTATGCACTGGGGCGCAAAAACAATGGCGACACCTCCAAGACTTTCGAGGGTGTTGCCGACGCACCATTCATCCCATCACTTCAGGGTGCTTATAACAGAGGTAACTGGAGCTGGCAGTTCAACCTCTCTGTGCCTGGTGGCGGCGGTAGCTGCGAATTCTCCGACGGACTGGGCTCTTTCGAGAGTGTCGTCGGTGGCATTGCCCATCAGCTCAGCGGACTCGACCAGATTGCCACAGCCTTAGGTCAGCCTGCCCCTGGTGTCAGCGGCTACGATATGGACGGTTATATGCAAGGACGTCAGTACTATTTTGGCGTACAGCTCGGTGCTGCTTATAAGATCACACCCGACCTCTCAGTCTATGGCGGTCTGCGTTTCCTTTACGGAACAGCCACCTATAAGGCCAAGATCAGTAATATTATGGTAAAAACCGCTGGTGGTTATCAGGACTTCGGAAGCTTTCTGCAGACAGCCACAGCCATGGTGGATGGTGGCATCACGACGGTCAACGACGGTATTGCATTGGTAGATGCAGGAATGGCCCAGTATGAGGCAGCCGGCGCCACAGCCCTTCCCCAGTATCAGGAGCTCGTGGTACAAAAGGCACAGCTTGAGGGATCGCTCGCCACGCTTCAGGGTACTAACGAGAGCCTCAACAACCTGCAGAAGTACTCTGAGGGTGTAAATCTGCTCTGTAACCAGTGGAGTGTTGGTATTGCACCTGTCATCGGTGTTGACTGGCGTGTAGGTCAGTTCAACTTCGCTGTCAAGTATGAGTTCAAGACCCAGATCCGCATGGAGAATGAGTCAACCGTCAACAAGGCCAGTGAGATTCCTGCCGTCAACAAGTTCCGCGATGGTGAGAAAGTCAATGAGGATATGCCCGCACAGCTCGCTGTCGGTGCGATGTGGAACATCACCGATGCCGTCCGTCTGAACCTTGGCTACCACCATTTCTATGATAAGAACGCCAGATGGTACAACGACTCACAGGATTTGCTCGATGGTGGTACCAACGAGTATCTGGCTGGTGCAGAATGGGATGTCACTAAGAAACTCACCATCTCTACTGGTGGTCAGATTACCCGTTATCAGCTTACCGATGCTTACATGAATGATATGTCGTTCGTTGTCAACAGCTTCAGCTTCGGTCTGGGCTTCAACTACAAAGTATCTGATATCGTAACCCTCAAGGCTGCCTATTTCCAGACCAACTACGACGATTACAAGCGTGTCACCTCTACAGAACCGCTGGTCAGCGACACGTTCACCCGCACCAACCGCGTGCTCGGTATTGGCTGCGAGCTGAACTTCTAAATGTTAATTAATCGCAAAAAAGGGCGGAGCTATAGTTGATTGCCATCAAAACGAAGTATATTTGCAAACAAAATTTGGTCTAAACTAATTTGTTTCAATTTATCTGAATATAAAAATGAAGAAATTGTTTCTTTTAGCAGTGATGGCGATGATGGCTATTGCAGTGCAGGCCGACGAGGAAGAGTTCGTGGTGACAAGTGGCGACTTCAATGTTGTCAGGCAGCCAGGTAAAACTGGCAGGCTGGAAGTGGATTTCACCAAGGCCAAAGTTGGAAATCTCTCCACGATGGAAATCACGGATCAGACCTTCATGGACTATCTTGCTGCCAACGACCAGAAGGTTTTCAAGAAGTGGAGTGAGTATCAGGAAGAAGCCATAGAGACCTTTATGGAACGCTGGAACGATGCCAAGAAGAAGGTGATCAAACTCACCAAGAAAGACACGCCCGACTACATCATCAAGATTAATGCCGCACAGCTGGATCCAGGCAACTCTGGTGCAGCCACCTGGAGTTGGAACAAGCGTGGTGGCGGTATTATCATCTCTGGCACATTGGAGGTCATCGATGCTGCAGGCAACAGTGTCTGCAAGATGAACATCAACCGTTACAGAGGTTTCTCAACGAGAGGCCTTGATATCAAGATTCCCACCTTCCATCGCCCTCACTATCAATGTCAGTGCACAGGATAACGGACTGAATCCCGTTTACAAAGTTCAATTAGGGGAGATCACCTATCAGAAAGGCGAAGCCAGCAAGAAGTTGACAGCCAGTAAGGTGCTTGGCGTGGTGGCTGATGTCGTTGAAGGCAGAGTCACAGATATCCATAATGAAGAATATATTCCCCTGGCCACCAACTGTGTGAAGACTGGCCTGACACATGTCCGCCGCCTGCAGACCATTGAAGCCGACGAGGTTGAGGATGCCAAATATCTGGTGACTGCTACGCTGACAGATATTACAGCCTCGCGCAAGGTAAAGACCTATGATCGCAAGGACAGTAAAGGGCGTGAATATAAAGAGACAAAGACTTACTACGGTGCCGTAGTGACGGTAGCTCTCAACTTCAAGAATCTGCAGTCTGGCGAAGTAACCACCAGTTCCATCTCCGGACGTTGTTCTGAATATTCACTGGCGAACTCGGCTGATGAAGCTATCCGCAGTGCACTGGGCGCACTTGCAGAAAATATCTACGAATATTATAATGAGGTTTATCCGATCCGAGCCAACATCATTGAACGTGGCAGAGAGAAGAAAGACAAGACCAAGGAGCTTTATATTGACGTTGGCAGCAGGTTCATAGGTGAGGATGTGCATTTCGATGTCTTTATCATCGGACAGGTTGCAGGTCGTGAGACACGTAAGCAGATTGGTCGCATCCGTGTCCGCGAGACTTTAGGCGATGATATCTCACTCTGCAAGGTTCAGAAAGGCGGCAAGGACATCAAGGCCGCTTTCGACAGAGGTGATGCCATCGTAGCCATCAGCACAGACTGACCTTCGTCCCAAACCTTTGCATCTGGCAACACATGGTCACACGGTCACAGCTGTGACCATGTGACCTTTTATCTGTGACAATAATATTTGTTTACGCATAAACTATTGATAATCAACATATTATTCCAAAATCCTTTCTAATTAGCTCCTTCTGCGGTCACATGGTCACAGCTGTGACCGTGTGACCACGTAATGTTGAATTCCGTGAGTGGAAAACTAATACTTTCAAGGGCAAGTAGTAATGCCCGCAAGTACAAACACTAAGGCTGGCAGGGAGAAAAAGCCCTTTTCGCCATCGTTCTCCCATACCCTAACAGCCGTCTGCCTATACCCCAACAACTTCGCGCCCATACCCAATTTGAAACGTATATTTTTCCTGTTCATAAGAGTATCATCACTCTTGCATGAAAAGAACAGTCCCAGAATCCAATTTCTGCCAGATTTAAATCTAGAACTTGCTACATTTAAATCTAACAATTGCTGGAATTAAATCTGGCAATCAGACCTTTAAATTGGAAAAACAGGCCGAATTATTTGGAACGTATTCAGATTTTTCTTATCTTTGCCGATGATTCAGTCAGTCTGCACTTGTGTGGGCCGCTGGGTTAATACTTATTGGACAAGTGCTTCGCCTCTGTCGCACACTAGAGTTTTCGCAACTCCCCCTGCCACAAACGGAGCACAAAAGGACGTTTTCTAAACGTTATCTTCTGCTGACTCAACTTCGCAAATTGTAATCTCAGTGGTAGAAAAGTGAAGTCGAAAGCAACCTCGCTGGATGGTCTGCCACGAGGCATTTATATCGTCAAAGGTAAGAAGGTGATGAAATAGGCATCACAACGGATCGATGTCGTAATAGATCTGAAGTGAGGTATAGCGCTTGTCTTGGAGCATCTGCTGCTGGGCAAGCGCTAAGTATTTGCGGACATCAGACATATTGAGCGATGGTTCCAGCTTCAACACGAGTTTGCGGATGGACAAGGATTTGACCTTGGCGACAGCTGGTTTGTCAGGACCTAAGACGCGAGAGCCAAACCACTGGCGCAACAGGCTGCCGATCTCCAAGGCTGCCGTATCGACAACATTATCATAACGATGCTTCAGAAAGACATAGATGAGGCGATAATATGGGGGATAATGGAACTGTTGGCGCTCGGCTATCACCGACTTGTAGAAAGCCTGATAATCATTACGCACAATCTGGTCAATCAGGGGCAGATCAGGACTCTTGGTCTGCAGGATCACAAGTCCACGCTTGCCCTTACGTCCTGCCCGTCCGCTCACCTGCGACATCATCATAAACCCATACTCGTAAGCACGGAAGTCGGGATAGTTCAACATGGCATCGGCATTCAGGATGCCCACCACACTCACCTTGTCGAAGTCGAGTCCCTTGGAGATCATCTGCGTGCCAATCAACAGGTTCGTACGACCGGCAGAGAAGTCGCTGATGATCCGTTCGTAGGCATGACGGCTGCGGGTGGTATCGAGATCCATACGTGAGATGCGGGCCTCAGGGAAGATATCCTGCACTTCTGCCTCTATCTTCTCTGTGCCATAGCCCTTGGTGAACAGATCCTTGCAACCACAGGCTGGGCACTCGGTAGGTACCTGATAGGTATAGCCGCAATAATGACAGGTGAGCTGATTGAGGTTGCGATGAAAGGTGAGTGAGACATCACAATGCTGACAATGAGGCACCCAGCCACATTGCTTACATTCAATCATAGGTGCATAGCCTCGACGGTTCTGGAAGAGAATCACCTGTTCTCCCCGTTCCAAAGCCTCACGCGTCCTTGCCAACAGTAAGGGTGAGAAGGGACCATTCATCATTTTGCGACGTTGCAGATCCTTGATATCCACGACTTGTATCTCAGGGAGTTCGATACCCTGATAACGCTTATCAAGCGTCACCAAGCCATACTTACCCGTCTTGGCGTTGTGATAAGTCTCCATCGAAGGTGTAGCAGTGCCCAACAGAGTCTTGGCACCAAACATCTGAGCCAGCATAATCGCCGTAGATCGGGCATGATAGCGAGGCATGGGATCCTGCTGCTTATAGCTGGTCTCATGCTCCTCATCGACAATCACCAGCCCCAGGTTCTGGAAAGGCAACAGTACGGCACTGCGTGCCCCAAGGATGACATCATAGGGATGTCCGGAGAGCTGTTTCTGCCAAATCTCCACCCGCTCGGCATCGGAGTACTTGCTGTGATAGATACCCAGACGATTGCCAAACACATGTTGCAGGCGCTGCATAATCTGCACCGTCAGCGCAATTTCTGGCAAGAGATAGAGCACTTGCTGTTTCTTCTCCAAAGCCTGTTTGATGAGGTGGATATAGATCTCCGTCTTTCCGCTGGAAGTGACACCATGCAGCAGCGTGACATTCTTCTTCATGAAGGAGAGAAGAATCTGATTATAGGCATCCTGCTGGACCTCGTTGAGGGGCTTGATCTTCTCAAAGTGAGGTTCTCCCCCATGATTCAGACGCCCCACCTCCAGCTCATAGGTCTCCAACAAGCCACGTTTTACCAAAGCGTTGATCGTCAGCAGAGAGGCATGACCAGTGTTCATCAGTTCATCGCGGGTGATCTCTACAGGCGTCTCACGACAGGTCTGTCCATCCAACGTATCCCAATGCGACAGAGCCAGATAATGGATGAAAGCCTCCTGCTGCTTACCTGCCCGCTGGAGCATATTCAGCGCCACATGAAGCGTCTGTTCGTTGCGAAAGTTGGGTGTCAGGCGGATATAAAGTTCTGTCTTCGGACGATAGCCGTCTTCTGCCTTCAAACCTGAAGGGAGTGCGGCTTTATAGACTTCTCCAATCGGAGACATATAATAATCGGAGATCCAATTCCAGAGCCTCAACTGACTATCAAGTAAGATGGGCGAAGCATCGAGCAACTGCAAGATGTCCTTTACCTCATAGTCAGCGGGTTTCCTGTCATGGATCTCCGAGATGACCCCTACATAGGTCTTGTTTTTTCCAAAGGGTACGAGTACACGGGCGCCTACCCTAACATGAGCCTCTAACTGCGGAGGGACAGCATAGGTAAAAAGGCCGTCAAGCGGCAGAGGCAATATGACGTCCGTGTACCGCACAGATATGCTTAGAAGAAGTAAGCGACTCCAATCTGCCAGGCGTTGAGCTTACCGTTTTCCTTGATTTGGTTGGGAACAGTATTCTCGGTAAGCTCTCCAGACTTTCCAAGACCGAAGTTATAATTAGCAAATACCTGCAGATGGCCGAGCAGCATCAGACCTAAACCAACATTGGCACTGATGTTTGAGCTCTTGAAAGTCCAGTTGCCTACGTCTGTCTTAATATCCTTGTCACCCACATTGAATCCGAACTGAGGACCAGCGAAGAAGTAGATGCTGGCTGTGCTTCCCAGACCAATACCATAACGAAGGTTTATGGGGATCTGGATAGACTGCTGTTTGATACTGGTATCATCAACCTCTGCTTTACGCTGATCATAGAGGGCAGAAGCATCAAAACCAAGACCTACGATTGGAAGCGTAAACTTCACCGTCGGGCCAATGAAGAAACCTGCCTGATTAGACTTACTGATAGCATTCGCATCAAGACTCATGCTAGTCAGGTTCAGACCACCCTTTAAACCGAATTTCACCTCTGCCTTAGCAGGAACTGCTGTCATCAGAGCAGCGAAAAGTACTACTACAGTTAAAATCTTTTTCATTTTTCTCATCTTGTTAAGTTAAAACGGTGCAAAGGTACGAAAAAAGTCGGATAACGTAACGTTTTACCCGACTTTTAACACATTAATGACGCTGGCGGCGAACGGTGACTCGTGCTGAGCTATTGGCAGGCGTCGTTGTTTTTCCTTTTTTCGACTTACCTGCCTTCGTACGACTCGAGTTATTCTTTGCGGCTTTAATCTTGCCTTTCTTACTGGCGAGTTCCAATTTGGCGATACTGTCGAGCGAATCCTTCTTCGCCGGATCGCCGAAGATGTTCTTGCGGAAATCGTCCAGTTCCTTTTCGATGCGCTTCTGCTCTGCCGTCATCGCAGCCTCGTCAGGACAATACTGCGCTAAGGTCTTACCCTGGGCATTATTGGTCTTATAGATCTGTCCACGATACATGTTAAGTGTGAAGAAATCATCCATCGACATCGTAGCGGCATTATTCAGACTACTCGGCATCACGGTCTGGCGGTTCAGGAAAGGCTCCAGATCACTGTACTTTACCCAGAACAGCGGATACTGCGTGGATTCTCCACCAAAGTCATCCTCACGTAACATCACAGGACAAAGAGCGAGTACCTTGATATGGAAAGAGGAATTGGCCTGATCGTAGTAGGCACTCTCCTTCAGGAAGAATTTCTTGACTTCCGAAGAAGGGATGTCGCTGTTGTCAACCTTCAGCTTGCCATCCTGTTCCTCATAAAAGATATGATAATTGTCGAGGATGGTCTTCATATCCACCCGTGTCTCATTCGTAAAGACATCGCTACCATCCGTGGGATACTCATAGACGGGGATATAGCCATTCTGAGCCAGTTTGAAGATATAGGTAAACAGATTCAGTTGTTTACCCTGGGGCTCTACGGGATAGTAAAGGCCGGCATTAACATCCTTCGAGAGATCGAGCTCACGGTAGATATCACGACGCCACACCACCTCTTCTGGCATATCCACTGCCGTAGGGAAGGATATCTGGGCACGCACAGACATCGCAGAAGAAGGGTTCTTCCGCTGACTCTGTTTCGGCTGCTGTGTCTGCGGCTGCTGTTGCTGTGTCTGCGGCAACTGTGTTTGTGGCTGTTGAGGTAGTGACTGTTGTTGCTGTTCACTTTTCTGCACACGGCGCTGCTTTGGCTGAGCGAAAGCCGTTCCAAACATCAGCGTTATCATCAACAAGAACAATGCTCTTTTCATATCTTCATATTTTATTGATTACTTTACAATGACTTCCATCGGGTTCTGAAGGGTACGTGTCAGTCCGTCCGGACCTACCACCGTCACACGGGAGACATAGAAGCGACGGTTACGTGCCAGTTTTCGGAAGGTATCCTTTTGACGGGCGGAGAACGAAGCACCGTCGGATGCCATCGGAACGGCATTACCCATATTATCGAAGAAGACGGTCTCGAAACTCTGTACGTGAAAAGCGATATCCAGGATACCATCGTCGATAGCAGCACCTATCGTATTAGCAGCAATGAGCTGCGATTTTGACAAGCCACCACCTTTATAGCGTGTGGGATTGCCATGCTCATCCTTCATAGAAATATAAGGAGTGGGATCAGGGAGTTTACGAACTCGGAAGGTGTATTGGCCCATCTGTTGCGGACGCCCTGTATTCGTAGAGACGACGGTGATGGTGGCATCCTGTCCGATCTTCGAAGGACGAGCGATATACTTACCTGGCCCCACAGGTTGCAGTGTACCATTCGTCATCGATGCCTGAATCTTATTTGAAGGTACACCAGGAACACTCACGCTGATGGGGTTGTTGTAGCCAGCATAAAGCATATTCATCAGGTCTGCCGACACCGTTGCACTCGGATCTACAACCGTATATTTCTGTGTGAAATCACGACGGATATGATCACCGTCACCATTCACCGTTTCCATATAGCCAGCCAAAGTGAAGTCGCCCGTACGACTACAAACGGTCTCATACAGTCCGTTGTTCAAGGTCACTTTCTGATTACCGATATAGATATCAGGTACCTGTGTGGTATCTACTGCCGCCATCACAATACGGGCTGAGAAGCGGTCACCTCTGACAATGGTCTGGGAACTCGGAATGACGAAAGCCGAAAGGGCATTCACGCGAATATCCTTGACGTCGATGTTCTCAACCAACGTGTGAAGCACCTCACGCTCGGCATAACGGACATCACTCTGCAGTTTCGACAACAAGGTGACAGCAGCAATGGCAGGCATATCCTCAAACATGAACTCCTGCCAGTTCTTACCCAAAGCCTCAGCCTTAGGCGGAATGGTGGTTGACAGGTTGGCGTTGATGATCTGCTGCTTGCTCATATCTGAAGTCATACTGACAACACGATCGCGGAACGACTTGATGGCATTGTATAACTCCTTACCCTTACCACGTCCTGGTGCCAGCATCACCTGATTGGCAGCCTCAAGGTCCTCCTTATTCTGGAAGTCTTCGATACGGGCATCCTTACCGTCAGCCTCACGCACAATCGCCAGTTTCAGCTCTTCGGCAAAATTATAGAGAGAATCACTGATACGTCTCACCTCCTGAGCCTTATCATACCAAGCCTTCACCTTGACAGGATTGATCCTCATCTGCATCTCCAGATCATCATAGACGAGCTTATTTTCCTTGATGGATCCATTGGTAGTACGGTTCAGACTGTCTTCCACGATGGAGAAGCCGTTGAGCACCTCAGAAGAGACGTTCAGCGCTAGCATTGCCATCAAGACGACATACATCAGATTAATCATCTTCTGGCGAGGGGAGACGGGTCTTTTTCTTATTGCCATGTTCTTATACGTTCATCTTAGCCGTCATTGCCTCAATCATACGGGCATATATCTTATTGAGATCGGCAATTTGAGCTGCCATCTTACGAGTCTGTTCATTAATATCGTCGATCGTACCGATCTGTGAGCTGGCACTCTTGAGTTGCAGTTCATAGACTTTGCAGATGCCAGTCAAAGTACGGTTCAGATTCTCCATCTCCTCAGAGTCATGGGCGAGTTTATCCGTCTGTTCGGATACACGGGAAAGCATCTCTGTGAGACGCTTCAGCTCCTCGATGTAATTGGCTGTGGCCTCTTCAAGTTCTGGTGTCATCTGCGGCAAAGCAGAGGGGGCAGCAGCGCCACCACCTGAAACAGGGCCTCCACCCGATACAGAAATAACCGAAGATGAAACAGCAGCAATAGCCTCACTATCAACGACAGGAGCACCGCCACCAAACGAAACGCTGCCTGAAGCAGGGGCCCCACCACCAATAATCACAGTGCCGCCTCCAACAGGAGCGCCACCACTTACAACAGGAGCACTATCGCTTGAAACAGGAGCACTGACACCTGATGCAGGCACACTGCCACCAGATGCTGGAGCACCGCCACCAATAATCACTGTGCTTCCACCAGCATGCCCCACCTGCTCACCCGAAGCAGCACCAGCATGCACATCAAGCTCCATACCATCAGTTGTCTTGTCAAACGGGCGATCGAAGGCAGAGAGAAAGAACACAAACACCTCTGTTCCCATACCGAGGAAAAGGAAGAAGTTTGCTCCTGGCAGATGGGTCAACTTGAAAAGCGTACCTAAGATCACGATCGAAGCACCCCAGCTATAGGCATAGTTCAGGAACGTCTGACCAGGCACACTATCCATCCATTTCTGCAATCGATAGATGATATTGATTTTGCTATATGTTGTCATATCTTATACCTTTATGTTATTTCTTCTTTTTACCTTTCACCTTGATCTTGTCGCTGGTGGTATTAGCCAGACTACGCACGCAACGGAAGCCGATATAGGAACGCGGCTGGTTCTGATACTCAGAGGAGCGCCAAGCCGAACGGATATACGACTCAGGATCTTTCCACGATCCACCCCTGACACTCTTTTTCTTCAAGCGATAGGGATCCTCCTGAGCGGCATTATATCTCAGCTGCGGGTTGATGTCGTTCATGGCCTCAACACCCGCTTCGGTATAGATCGTCGATGTCCATTCTGCCACATTACCCGCCATATCATAGAGACCATTACTGTTGGCGGCATAGATACCCACCTTACTGGTGATCAGGTTGCCGTCCTTGGTATAGTTTCCGTTATCAGGCTTAAAGTTGGCATAGAAGCATCCCTTACCACTGGCCACATCCTCATTATCCCACGGGAATTCGTTTTGATCCTTACCACGAGCAGCATACTCCCACTCTGCTTCCGTCGGCAGACGATAACGCTGCACATAGCGTGCTGCAGGCCCAAGTCCTTTCAGCAGGTACTCCGTACGCCAAGCGCAGAACGCATTGGCCTGTTCCCAGGTGACACCCACAACGGGATAGTCATTATAGGCTGCATTCGAGAAATAATAGCGCATATAGGTCTCGTTGTCGGCATTGGGGAAATCGTTTACCCAACATGTGGTATCAGGGAACACGTTCACAATATAGGTATTCAGGAAATCCCAGGGACCTGTTAGCTGACGGTTGATCGTTTCACGCACGATGCGCCCCTCGTCATCGACATAGGCCGTATCCTTGGAGATCCATACCTGTTCATTAGGATTCACGGCGACATCCGTATTCAGGTTACGCTCCTGCGGATTCAGTCGATTGCGGCGCAGGGCAGCAGTGGTATAGTCATAGATCTCATAACGGTAGTTCAGCTGACTATAGTCCAACATACGTTCTCCTGTCACCGGATTGGTGATATACATTCCATCAATAATCTCCTGCTCATCCTCACTCGGACGACGAGGCAAAGATTTCTTCCAATTGATGACACTACCAATCTCCTCACCATCCTTATCCGTCTTCACCTTCTTGTAGGTCTCATCAATCTCCGACAGACGTTCACGCAGAATGGAATCACGCACATAATTCACAAACTGACGGTACATCGAGTTGGTGACCTCGGTTTCGTCCATCCAGAATCCCTCAACGGAGATATCACGCAGAGGCGTTTTCTTTCCCCAAAGTGTATCCTGTTTCTCCATACCCATCTTCAGGTGACCACGTTTCACAAGTGTCATGCCGTAAGGTGTAGGCTCAGAGAAAGCACGGCCACCCGTACCCGTAACCTCGCCACCACTTGATGAAGCCATTTTACTACCGAAGCAGCTGCTTAACAGAAGCAGCAAGGCTAAAAGGCTGAAAATTTTATTCGTTCCCATATTCCGATGTTTACAACTATATCAATTAAAGAATTCTCACACTCTTATGAAGGTTACGCCCTTTCTTTTGAAGTTCGATATCCATCTGGTATCCCACAGAAATCTCATGGCTTCCATTGCCAACGCTCATGGCGGAAGTGTAAATCTCATAACTGTAACCTAGTCGGATACCCTTGATGACTCCTCCAACCTGTACAGTGACTGAGGTAGTGGGACTATAAGTGAGTCCTGCATACAGATGTCGCTTCTCATGCGAATACTGCAAACGTCCTGAGATATCTCCACGCCAAGCCACCCCGTCGGTACGCCCGAGAACAGAGGTCTGTATCGATAAAAACGGATTTCTCAGCTGAATATTGTATCCGCCTGTTAAATAATAGGTGGCGGCAATGTCGAGCTGATTCTTGTCACCAAGTTCCACACGAGGTGATGTGACATGTAATACAGAGAAACCAGCATACCAATTGTGACGCCGATAATACAGACCCAGTCCGATGTCAAAGGCGGAACCGTTGACTGACGAACTGGTGATAGCAGGATCATCAGGATCTATCACCTCTGCCTTGGAGCCGTCGAAGTTCTCACTGAGCATCGACACCTGGAGACCCATGCTCAACCTTCCTCCCCACAATTTTGGCTGGTAGGCATATTGAAGACCAAAACGCTTATGAGTAAAGAGGCCGATGGCATCGTTCATAAACTGAATACCAACACCGTGATAGGACCTTAAGGCATAGAAAGGCATATCGGCAGCAGCATACATCGTATTCGGATTATGCTCGAAGCCAGCCATCTGAATGGCATAGGCACCGGCAATGTTCAGTTTGGACTCCTTACCCACAGCAGCAGGGTTGAAAGACGGCTCCATCGTCCAGTAATGAGCGAAGGAGACATCATACTGTGCCTTGGCTGTCAAAGAAACCAAACATAGTATGAAAATAATATAAAAATTCAGTTTCACACCTAAATAACGTCATCTTAAAGGTTTTTATTATAAAAATTCGGATATTTGCTTGCAAATTTCAACTTTTTCTCTTATATTTGCAACCAAATAACATAAACCGAAGCTCCCCTGCTCTATGAGGCGAAAGAACACTAAACGGACAACAAGACGGTTCAATTATGCCACTTTGGCACTGACCCTCTTATTATGGCTGACAACTGGCTCAGTCAAGGCAGAGAAGTTTGTGTTTACCACAGCATGGACAGCTCAGGCACAGTTCGCCGGATATTATATCGCGAAGGAGAAAGGATTCTACAAACAGGCTGGGCTTGACATCGTTATTCAGCATCCAACACTGACCAGTTCTGCCTTTCACCGTTTACAGACTGCACAGACCAACGCCATCATGATGTCGATGATGTCGGCCATTGGTTTCATCTCGCAAGGCATTCCCTTGGTAAACATCTTCCAGGACTCAATGAATAGCAGCAATATCCTTGTGACGCGTTGGGACACCGACCCTATGAAGTTGAAGGGAAAGAAGGTGGCCATCTTCAATTCCGACCCCAGCTATATGGCTATGATTATGAACCATCGGGAGAATATGAATTTCGAATGGGTGCGTTTCACAAGCAATATCAACTTATTCCTCTCTGGTGCAGTAGATGCGATGATGGCCCTCAGCTATAATGAGTATTATCAGCTTCAGCAGGCAGGTTTCAAGATGACCGAAGAAAGTATCTACAGATTTAGTGAGCATGATTACAACATACAGGAGAATGGTGTTTATGTGATGCGTGACTACTATCTGTCTCATCGCGACGAATGCCGTCGTTTCGCCACAGCTACCCGTAAGGGATGGGAATGGGCGGCAGCACATCCTGACGAAGCGATGGAGATTGTAATGAAGTATGTACATCGTTACAATTCACCTACTAATTCCGTGATGCAGAAACTGATGTTCAAAGAGACACTTCGCCTACAGATTGACCGCGACTCCAAGAAACGCGAATTCCGCGTCAGACCAGACATGGTGGAGAAAGCTTCTCAGATGATGTTTGAAAGTGGTATGATTAAACGACGTGTGACTTACAAAGAACTGACTGGCCAATGAAAAAGTTATTTACGACTTTACACCGTTCGCTCTCGGCACGTCTCAGCTTTGCTGTGGTGCTGTTTGTGGCTGTCATCTTTGTGGGGGCATTCAGTATCGTATTCTCTGAAGCACGTGACATCATCAGAGAAGAGGCCTGGGGCAAAGCCACGAAGACACTTGAAGGCACCGTCTTACATATTGACAACACCCTCCGCCGTGTTGAAGTGGCCTCTGACAATATTCTGCGCGTCATAGAGAGAAACCTTGAAAAGCCTGACAGTATGTTTTCAATCAGCAGGCAGGTTCTTGTAAACAACGCCGAGCTTACAGGCTGCAGCATCTCCTTCGATCCATATTACTATAAAGAGAAAGGCCGTTACTTCTCAGCTTACGCCTATAACAACGGTGACAGTATCCAAACAGAACAGGAGGGAACCGACAGTTACCAGTACCACTGCATGGACTGGTATCTGATTCCCAAGCTTCTTGACCGTCCCTACTGGATTGAACCTTTTATGGAAGATGCGACAGAGGGAATCATCGTGAAAGATATCTTTTCTTCCTACAGCCGCCCCATCCACGATGCCAAGGGCAACAGCGTAGGTACTTTCTCCGTCGATATCCGACTCAATTGGTTCACCCAGACCATTGCAAAAATAAAGCCCTACCCTCATTCTTTCTGCGTCATGATTGGAAAAGGAGGTTCTTATCTCGTACACCCCGACACGACAAAATTGTTCTACGAGACTATCTTCACCCACACGCTTGAGAAACCAGACTCGATGAAGGAAGCTCTCGGCGTTTCAATGATGGCAGGAGAGAGCGGGCACACAATTTTGGAATATGAGGGAGAACCCTGTCACGTGTTCTATAAGCCTTTCAAGAATACTGGATGGAGCGTTGCGATTGTCATTCCTGAGAGTGATATCCTTGCACCTTACCAACGCCTGAAAAGCTACACCCTATGGATTTCGGCTACAGGCTTGCTCTTGCTGCTCTTCTTCTCACTGATCACCATTCGTAACAGCATGAAGCCACTCCAGCAATTGGCAGAGGCCACACACCGTATCGCAGGAGGCGACTTCTCCGACACGAAGATGAAAAGACAGCGTGATGATGAAATCGGTCAGTTGCAGCGCAGCTTCACGAAGATGCAGCGGTCTCTTAACACCTACACCCGTGAACTGCGTAATGAGACGACCACCCTTGAGGAGCGCCATCAGGAGTTGCTTGAAGCCTACGAGCGTGCCAAAGAAGATGAACGTATGAAGACAGCCATACTCCATAAGATGCCCGACAAGATGGCTGCCCCTGTGGCAGAAATCTCTACGACAGCCAAACTGGTGTGCCAACACGAAGGGGAAAACGCCCCAGATATCAGTGAGGCCACTATGAAGATGCAAGATAACGCCCAGCGAATCACCATACTCCTCGACGAGATGATCAGAGCGGCTCAGGAAGAAAGGAGGCAAGCCTATGAGTAAACTCGCCAGACAAAGCAAACACTCTCTGTCACTGAGACTGAGTTTAAGCATACTAGCCTTCACTGTGATCATTTTTATGATTACCATCGGAATTATCTTCTTCCGCTCGCAGCATTTTGTCAGACAGGCAGCCACCGAACAGGCTACCCAGATTCTCAACAATACCGCCCAGAGCATCATGGGAGTGATGGGCCAGGTAGAGGTTGCCACCGAGAACTCCGGCTGGCTCGTCGAGCACAAATTACAACCAGATTCTATCATGGCACTCTCCCGTAGGATTCTGGAACTGAACCCAGACGTTTATGGCTGTAGCATTTCCTTTGAGCCCAATTTCTTTGCAGACCAAGGAAAATATTTCTCTGTGTATTCCACGAATGAAGACGGACATATTGAAACTGAACAGGAGGGAAGCTACGATTACGATTACTTCAACATGGACTGGTACAAGGAACCTATCCGCCAGGGCAAAGCCTGTTGGGTGGATCCTTTCCACGACTATACACCTGGAACCTCCTACGACATGATGATAGCCTCCTATGGCAAGCCACTTTTCGATGCTAAAGGCCGTATCATCGGAGTCATCTCATCCGACCTCTCCCAACGCAAGTTGTCACAGATACTACTGCAGAATCGCCTCTATCCCAATGCCTACTTCATCATGACAAGTGAAAACGGACATATCATTGCCTCTGGTAATGAAAAGGCTCGGCCTGAGGATCTGAACCGAAGCGACTGTCTTGTGGTAAGCCTCTTATTGCCAAACACGAATTGGAAACTGTCTTATATATGTCCTAATAGAGATATCTTCAAGGGCTACAACCAATTGGTATATATTGTCGTTTCACTTATCCTATTCGGACTGATGATGATGTTGGCATTCAGCTATTTCGTCGTCAACCGTTCCGTATCACCTATTAAGGATCTTGCCTATCAGGCACAGAAAATGGCCGATGGACAGTTTGACGGACATCTCGGTTTTACAAAGCGCATCGACGAGATTGGGCAATTGCAGAATAGCTTCGTCAGCATGCAGGAGTCCATCACGAGCTACGTTAATAATCTGGAGCAGGTGAAGAAAGAAACCGAGCAACGTAACCAGGAGTTGATTGTTGCCAAGAGCAAGGCCGAAGAAGCAGACCGTAAAAAGTCAGCCTTCATCCAAGACCTGTCACACCAGATCCGTACACCGTTGAATATTATCGGAGGTTTTACCCAGGTACTGAGGGACGATCATGAGACAATGGATGAAACAGAGATGGCAATTATCACCCATGACATTATGCAGAACAGCCATACCATCACGAACATCATCGACAACTGGATGAAGACATTGGCACTGGAGGGTATCGATAAGGTGGAATGTCATGATGAAATCAACTGTAATGAGATGTGCAAGTTAGCGGCAGAGACCATCACGCTCCGCAACCCAAATACCGTCACATTAGAAATTGAGAGCGACGTGCCTGACGGTTTGCATATCATTACCGATAAGGAATGCTTGCTGAAAGTGCTCTCCGAGTTGCTACACAATGCCAACAAATACACTCAGGAAGGAACTATCACCATCAGCTGCTCCCAACTCGACAGTCAGTCTGTCAGCTTCTTCGTCAGTGACACAGGTCCTGGCATTGCCAAGGATCAGCATGAGCACGTGTTTACGCAGTTCACCAAGCTCAATGATTTCAATGAGGGTCTTGGCATGGGACTCACGCTATGCAAAAAATTAGCGGGCCTCCTTGGAGGTCATATCACACTGGATGGAACCTATACCAAGGGAGCCCGCTTTATATTGACGTTACCAGTCAGTCCGGCAAAAACTTAAAGTGGATAATCTTCAAATGCATAAAGAACGGTAGAGAGATAGCGCTCACCCGTATCAGGCAGCAAAGCTACAATCTTCTTACCCTTGTTCTCTGGACGCTTGGCCACCTGAATGGCTGCGTAGAGTGCTGCACCAGCAGAGATACCTACCAGCAGACCTTCTGACTGGGCAATCTCACGACCTGTACGGATAGCGTCATCATTCTCTACATCGAACACCTCGTCGATCACGTCAGCATCGTAAGTCTTGGGAATGAAACCTGCACCGATACCCTGAATCTTGTGTGGGCCACTCTGACCACCATTCAAGACGGGGCTCGACTTAGGCTCAACGGCGATGATCTTCACGTTAGGGTTCTGCTCCTTCAGATACTTACCAGTACCACTGATAGTACCACCCGTACCGACACCACCTACGAAGATGTCAACCTGTCCATCTGTATCGCGCCAGATCTCGGGGCCTGTAGTGGCATAATGCTTTGCAGGATTAGCTGCGTTCTCAAACTGCTGTAGGATGACTGCACCAGGGATCGAGTCACGCAACTCCTCGGCAGCGCGGATGGCACCTGGCATGCCGTCTTTACCAGAGGTAAGGCGTACCTCGGCTCCATAAGCCTTCACAAGGTTACGGCGCTCAACACTCATGGTTTCAGGCATGGTAAGGATAAGATGGTAGCCCTTGACGGCAGATACCAGTGCCAGTCCTACGCCCGTATTTCCAGATGTTGGTTCAATGATGGTAGCGCCAGGCTTCAGAATGCCCTTCTGTTCTGCATCCTCAATCATTGCCAGTGCGATACGGTCCTTTACGCTACCGCCGGGGTTAAAAAACTCTACTTTGGCAATCACTGGGGTCTCCAAACTCTTTGCCTGTGAATACTTGTTGAGCTCAATAAGTGGAGTGTTGCCGACGAGCTCAGTCAGCTGTTTTACAATCTTTGTCATAATCTTATCCTTTTATAAAATAATAATGTTAAATATCTGGGTGCAAAGGTAGGGCATTTTTTGAGTACCCACAATAGCCCGTATATGTCATTCGATATACCGCATGTTTGGTATATCAGCCTAAATCGTGGTCAGTCATGGCACAAACACAGGAATCCGACCATACATTCTCCGCTGTTTCCACCATGTCGATGATGGTATAAATGGGTAGGATGATACCCAAGATAGCGACGGGAGCGCCTATGCCCGACATCAATGATAGAGTAAGGAAATAGCAGCCCATAGGGACACCTGCGTTGCCGATGGCAGAGATGACGGAGATGAGAATCCACAAGAGAATGGTTGACCATGTAAGCGGTGTGCCGCCATTCTGCATCACGAAGAGCGAGGTGACAAGGATAAAGGCAGCACAACCGTTCATATTAATGGTAGTGCAGATGGGCAACACGAAGCGGGCAATATTCTTCTTGACACCCAGACGATTCTCTGCAGTATCCATCGTTACGGGCAGCGTGGCAGCACTGCTTTTGGTGAAGAGGGCCATCAACACAGCAGGCATCATACGACCCAGCACATAAACAGGATTGAGCCCTCGAGCCAAGAGGAACAGGGGCAAGACGATAAAGAACTGAATCACATTACCTCCTAATACCACCAGTACGTATCTTCCTATCGAATCAGCCACGACACCTGCAGACACCTGGGCCGAGAGCTGAGCCGCAAAAGCCAGAATGCCAAGGGGCAGCGTCCAGATGAGTCCGCGGATGAGTATGAATACCAGATCCTGTAAGCCTAATAATCCTTTTACAAAAACGGTCTTGTTCTCACTCTCCGGCAATTTCGAGAGACCGATACCCACGGCAAAAGCCAACAGCAACAATGATAGCACATTGCCTTCGAGAAAGGCCTTGACGATATTGTTGGGAATCACACTAAGGATATGGTCATAATAGGATTGCTGAGGTGCATCAGTGATGACGCTATCTGTTTGATGTAGTATTTCTATGGATAGATTGCCAGGGGCAAGCACAACATACAGAAGCGCTCCAACAATAGCTGCAGCAAAAGTTGTCAGCAATGTATATAATAAGGTGCGCCCGAAGATTTTCCCAGACCCTTCTGAGCCAAAGGTGGCAAAGGTCGTGATCACTGCCAATACAATAGTAGGCACCGCTAACAACTGGAACAGCCGGATATAAACTGTAGCCACGAAATTTATCAAACCATTGAGCCAGTCGAGCCCCAACAGTCCCATTATCACACCCACCACGAGTGCCACAATCCATAATATCGGCTGATAAATACTAGCTTTTGTCTGCTTCATATCTTCTTATCTTTTCTAACTGGGTGCAAAGGTACGCACTTTTGAGGAATTGGAAAATACCAATAGTGAGGTATTTTACGAAAAAGAATCGATTATGCGATGGGGAATCAGGAAAAATCACTATCTTTGCAGCCGTCAACAGCCTTCGCAAAAGGAGCACTCGAAGAAATTGAGGTTGTGGCAGAACAGGTATAACTTCTTATGTATGTTGGACGAAAAAGATATATTTCAGAGGTCTGAATTGTTGTTAGGCCAGGAGGCGATGGAACGCATTGCCCAAAAGCGTGTGATTATCTTCGGCGTGGGAGGTGTCGGCTCTTGGTGTGCAGAGAGTCTGGTGCGCTCCGGCATCAAACATCTGACAATTGTCGATTCGGATAGTGTTTGTGCCAGCAATATCAATCGCCAGTTGATGGCCACGACAGAAACTGTAGGCCAAGTGAAGGTAGATGTGCTGCGTGAACGTCTGCTTACCATCAACCCCTCTGCTGAGATTACTGCCATTCATGAGTTCTTCACAGCCGAAACCGCTGAACGCTTTCATCTCGACAGTTATGATTATATTATCGATGCGATTGACTCGCTGAAAGATAAAGCCCTGCTAATCCTGATGGCTTGTGAAACAAAAGCAACTTTCTTCGCTTCGATGGGTGCAGCCTTAAAGCTAGACCCTACACGCATCAAAATTGCAGAGTTCTGGAAGATTCAGGGCGATCCTCTGGCACGTGCCCTCCGCAAAATTTATAAACGCGAGGGGCAGTACCCCTCACGCAAGTTCCTGTGCATCTATTCCGACGAGCCTATCGAGCCCCAAGGTGAAGGCAAAGGCTCACTCGTACATATCACCGCCATCTTCGGCTTTATGCTGGCGGGATTAGTCATTCAGAATGAAAGCCGCGTTTTTCTTAAAGATTGAACGACATGACAAAATGGTTAATGATGGTAGCAGCTGCCATAATTGCTGCAACAAGCCTGCAGGCTCAAACAGAGCGCTCTGATAACTTCAGGGCAAAATATGAACTGAAAGAAGTGGTGGTGATGAGCCGTCACAATATCCGTTCGCCACTGACATCTGGTGGTGCTGCCCATATGAGGGTGACACCGTATGAATGGTTTAAGTGGACATCACCCAGCAGCCAGCTGTCGCAGCGTGGTGGTGTGCTCGAGACGGAGATGGGGCAGTTCTTCCGTAAATGGGTGGTCAGCGCAGGCCTTTTACCCGACAACTACCGTCCGATGGACGACGAGGTGCTGTTCTATGCCAACTCGCGCCAACGCACGTTCACTACGGCGAAATACTTCTCAGCAGGTTTCCTGCCTTTTGCCAATGTGGAGATAAAACATAAGTACGACGAGGACAAGATGGATCCCGTGTTCAAACCCCAGTTCACAAAGATGAACGATCAGTATCGCCAGCAGATTCTTGCTGAGATGGAGACTTTACATGGCGGTCCAGAGGCTTGGATGCAGAGTGTTCAGCCCACGCTGACGCTGATGGAGGAGGTGATAGACATGGCTCACTCGCCTGCTGCCGCCAACGATACTACCCATTTCCGCTTCGACGATACGCAGTACAAGTTGGAAAAGGACGACGAGCCGAAGATGTCGGGTGGCTTCAAACTGGCTTACAGCGTGTCGGATGCCCTCGTGCTTCAGTGCTATGAGAGCGAGAATATGGCGGCCTTTGGTCATGAACTGACAGAGGAACAATGGCGCGCCATCTGCCATGTCAAGGAGGTGCACGACGGTTTGCTCTACTCCACTCATAGTGCTGCTGTTAATCTGGCCTATCCCCTGGTAAGCCGTATCCGTGAGGAACTTGCCAACGTAAACCGCAAGTTCACCTTTCTCTGTGGTCATGATGTCAATCTGACTTCTATCGGAGCAGCCTTACGCCTGAATCTTCCGGAGACAGAGCATGCATTAGAGGTGCGCACACCCATCGGATCAAAGCTAGTCTTCGAGAAATGGAGCGATGGTAGTGATGACTATGTCGCCATCAATCTGGTCTATCCGAAATACAGCCAGATGCATGCCCGCACGCTGCTCTCGCTTGAAGAGCCTCCGATGGTTCAGCCCGTCACAATCGAGGGACTGACAGCCAACAGCGACGGTCTCTACCGCCTAACAGACCTCGATAACCGTATGGCTGAGGCGATGGCTGAATATGACGCCATCGAGGATATACCGACAGCCGTGACCTCTGCTACTCGCACCGTCACTACTAGTGATGAGCGTTCTTATATCCTGAGTGGAACACCTGCTAATGCTTCTACTCGTGGAATTGTGATCAGCAATGGTAAGAAGACCATCAGAAAATAACTAATATTCAAGCGCTTGTTCGTATTAGCGTGTTACTTCAGCAGATATTTAATGATGAGATATCCACCGACAATCTGGAGTAGCAAACCAGGCCAGCCAATAGTGAAGTCGGCAATGGTAGCAGCAATACCACCAGTGAGTAAGAACTCACCTAGTGATTCGACGGCTTTTGTTACAAGTACGACACCAATGAGCAGTGGCAGGCTGACGGTCTTGAAGTGCTGCGCAGTCAGTCCGGCAACAAGGGCGAGGACAGCGAGTTTCATCGTCATCACAGGCAGAATCTCCCATGCAGGCATACCAGTCAGCAGATGGTTCACCAGCGGTGAAGCCAAAGCCGCGAGCAGTCCAGTCTTCCAACCGAACTTGTAGGCTCCGACAAGAATGACCAATGACAGCGGCGAGAAGATGATGCCGCCCTGTGGGATGAGGTGGAACACTTGAGGCAACACCAGGTTGCAGGCTACGAAGATTGCTGCCCACATATAGGTCTTTGCCTCATCATAATTCAATGTGTAAAGTCTTACTGTTGCTTCCATATTATTACCTTATTAATGATTGTCAAAAGTTGATGACGACACCGCCCATGAACGTAGCACGGGGCATGGGATAGCCGAGATTGATCTCATATTTCTGCGCCAGAAGGTTCTCACCACGGGCCCAGAGGCTGATGTTGCGATTGGCAGCGTAGGTGATGCTGGCGTCGAGCAGGGCGAAACATTCCTTCTTCTCATCATTGCCCACGGCGGTATAGAGATTGTTGATATACTGCAGGCCAAGGGTAGCAAGCCATTTGCCGCAGCGATAGTTTGCACCAGCATAAGCAGTCAATTCAGGCGCGGCAAGCACCTTGTTCTTCATGTGCAGATAGGCACCGTTGGCTTTCAGACTCCAGTGGCTGTCCACATGATAGGCGGCCTCCAATTCGAAGCCCCAGTTCTCTATCTCACCCGTATTCACATTGCGGGGCTTACCATCGACCTGCTGTGTCTGAATCATGTTGTCGCCCTTAATATAATAGAGGTTTGCACCGTATGCAAAGCTTCTCAAACGATGCTTCCACGACAGTTCATAATTCCACAGACGCTCTGGTTCCAGATCAGTGTTCGAAGGGGGATAGAGATACATCTCGCGCATTGTCGGATTGCGGAAACCCTTACTGGCCATAGCCTTGATCTCGCCAGCCTCAACCGGCCGAATGACGATACCTGCCTGCGGCACCCATTCTGAGCCCGTAATGGAGTGATGGTCAAGACGGATACCAGCGTCGATGGTGAGCCACGAGAGCAGATCCTGACGGAAATCGATATAGCCAGCAATCTCGTTGCGATACGATTTTCCACTCTGTTTATTTGGCGTGTCAAGGATTTCATCCGTGGCTTTCGATGTGTAGTAGGCATTGCCGTAAATGTGCATATAATCGACACCTGCTGTCACGCGGTTACCCTCAAACAATTGGATGCTCTGATAGAGCGACACACCCGTCAGCGCATCCTTCGAGCGGAAGTAACGCTGCGTGGGAGTGGCTGGGTCAGCGGTGCCGTCGTCAATCTTATGACGCCCGAAATTCGAATAGACAGAAAGGGCGCCACTGGTATTGCCGTAATGGTTTTCCAAAGCCGCCGAAACTACACCACGAGTTATCCACTGGTCGGCATCATACATGGGTTTATCGGTTGTACCGGGATAACTGGCGTTGAAGTGTATCACGTTGGCATCGATATAGGCATTCCAGTGGTCACTGAAGTCGTAGCCCAGTTTCAGGTAACCGCCGTACTGTTCGAAGCCCATGCGGGGACGATGATTATCCGTGCGGTTATACTGTGCCGAAACGGTACTGCTAAACTTCCTGCTGCGCACTTGGTTCGAGGCTTCAGCCTGGATGGTTCCGTAACTGCCTGCGCCCAGTTGGATATTGGTGTTCACACCATCCTGCCTGGTCTGACGAGTGACAATATTCATCACACCGCCCATAGCATTGCTACCATAGAGCACACTCGCCGGACCGCGTAGCACCTCCACACGCTCGGCCATCAACGTCTGATAGCTGTCGGAGATGGGATGGCCGTAGATGCCCTGGTACTGCGGATGGCCGTCGATGAGCACCAACAGCTGTCCTGCACCACCTGAGATACCACGCAAGTTAATACCGCCTGCAGCTCCCGTCGAAACACCATAACCCATCATCGCACGACTCGTAACAAAGAGACCCGGCACCTCACGCATTACCGTCGGCAATACGCTCGACTGATGCTCTGCCGTCAGTGTGACACGGTCAACAACCGTCACCGTCATTGGCAGGTGACGTACATCGGTAGCATTGCGTGTTCCTGTCACGACCACTTCCTGCAGAGCCAAAGAGTCAGCAAGATTGTCCGCATATAACTCCCCAACAGGAGCAGCCGTCGCCAGAATTGTCAGTATAGCGGCAGAAAACTTTTTCTTCATCATAAACATATGTTTAGCCTGTATTGAATTACAAAACGAGTGCAAAGTTACAATTTTTACTTAATTCTTTGGCAAAAATAGTGATAATTCAGCAAATTATCGTAACTTTACACCCAGATTTAAGTGTATTTAGGTATTAATTCGCAAAAACCATATTGAATATGAGTAAGATCCTGATTTTACAAGGCTCTCCGAGAGCCAACGGGAACACCGCTTGGATGGCGGATGAGTACAAGAAGGCTGCCGAGGCAGCAGGTCATGAGGTGACACTGGTGAATGTGTCGAAAAAGAAAGTTGCAGGCTGCTTGGCCTGCGAGTACTGTCACAATAAAGGCAATGGTGCCTGCATCCAGAAGGATGACATGCAGGAGCTCTACTCGTTGATGAACGAGGCCGAGGTGCTTGTGCTGGCTGCGCCCATCTATTACTTCACCCTCTGCGCCCAGATCCAGGCTCCAATTCAGCGTATGTACTGCGTCAATAAACCCGCTAACGTGAAGAAGATGGCTCTGCTGATGTCATCATACTCACCAGGTGTCTATGACGGAGCCACTGCTGAGTTCCGTGACATCTGCAACTACTGGCAGGTTGAGAATATGGGGCTTGTTTCTGCCAAGATTGACGAGCAGAAGACCGAGGAGACCAAGCAGAAAGTGATAAACCTCGTCGGCAAATTATAAAGTTGGCAATAGAAAAGGCAATATTCAGGCGTTCAGAGTTATTGCTGGGCGAAGAAGCGATGGAGCGGATTGCCCGGAAACGGGTGATCATCTTCGGTGTGGGCGGTGTTGGCTCTTGGTGTGCAGAAAGTCTGGTGCGCTCAGGCATCAGACGGCTCACCATCGTCGATTCCGACCGTGTGTGCATCACCAATATCAACCGTCAACTGATGGCCACCTCGAAGACCATTGGTCATGTGAAGGTGGAAGCTCTGAAGGAGCGTTTGCTCAGCATCAACCCTACAGCAGAGATTACTGCCCTACAACAAATATTCACAGCCGAGACTGCCGACAGCTTCGATATCGGCAGCTATGACTATATCATTGATGCCATCGACTCGCTGAAAGATAAGACGCTTCTGATTCTGATGGCGACACAGACTCAAGCGAAGTTCTTTTCCTCTATGGGTGCTGCTCTGAAACTCGACCCCACAAGGATCAAGACTGCCGAGTTCTGGAAAGTTCAGGGTGACCCGCTGGCCCGTGCCCTCCGCAAGCGTTTCAAACGCGACGGACAATACCCCAAACACAAGTTCAAATGCGTATATTCCGATGAGCTGTTAGAGAACAAAGGCCATAACGCCACTTGTCATCCAAGATGCTGTAGAAACATAATAACTTCGTTTATGATGAGGCTCACAATTGGAATGAGACATTGACATATATGTTCCGTCCTTTCTGGGGGATGTGATTCCAGTCTGAGTAGGTGGAGTAATAGCGATCGAACAGATTATCAATGCCCACATGGATATCAGCCAATACCGACTTCAGTGGTAGCTGATAACCTGCACTGATGTGCCACACAGCATAACCCGGCGTGCGCTCCTCACCATACTTACTACTATAATTGCTCTGGTCAGCAACCAACTCGCCTCCGAACTCACCTTCCCAACGCTGACGTGAGAGTTTCAAAGCCGTTGTAAAGCTAAAAGGAGCAATCAGTGGCAGACGGGCTCCTGTGCTCTCCTTGCCATAACTATACGACAGCCGATTATCCCAACGCAACCACGAAAGCAGTTGAGCATTGAAGGTAAGAGATGTATTCACGATCTGCGCGTTCTTCAGATTCTGATAGATCTTCACCCCAGCTGCCCCAATTGTCATGGGCGAGAGTCGCTCATCAGGTACACCGATGATATAGTTCTGAAACAGGAAGGCATTCACTTCCAAACGAGCATCCACTACATCCCCTTTCCACGATGCAGAAGCGTTCAGCTCCACAGCACTTTCATTCTTCAGGTTTGGATTACCTATATAGTCATAACGATCGAAGGCATTATTCAGGAAATAGCCATACGCCTCAGTCACTGATGGTGCACGATTACCATAGCCAGTACCCACAGCAATCCGCCACCCCTCATGCTGCCAAGCATAACTTGCCGACACCCTCCCTATCCATCCAGAGGTGGTACGCTCCATACCAGGAAAATAGATACTTAGCGCACGAAAGCCTTCATCGCTGTTCACACGACGATGTTGCCAAGAGACCTTAGCCGAGAAGCGCAGGCTATGCTCTGCTGACAAACTGATATTATCAGACAACTGCAAGCCGTTATTAAAGGTACCGACATCAGGCCAAGTGAGCATATACATAGGTTCTACACCCTCTACATACATGGTCATATCGGCAAAAAGGGTGTTGTAGTAGCAGTCATAGTTCAACTGATACTGATGATTTTTCTTGGAACCTTCCAACAGACTATAAAGTCCAAAGGTTCTGCTTCTGCCTGGCATATCCATGTGGATTACGACATCAGGACGGCTCTTATCGTCCATATTATGGGTGATATGATTATAATACGCCTTTGTCTCCCAGCGATAGAACAGTCCCTGAAGTTGCTCATGCCGATAGGAAAGAGAGCTGATAAAGCCTGTGGCATCACTCACATCCATATTCAAGGCTGGATAGCCTACATCGGTGGCGCGATCAAAGATGACCGTACCTTCCAGTATATGATTCTGAGCCAAACGATAACCTAAATTCAGAAAGGTATTCACCTTCTGGAACTTTGAATAGGGCACTTCCTCGTGCCCACCAGCCCGATAGTTATCCGCGTGCCGATAGAAAGCGCCAAAATTCGAATAGAACTTATGCGATGAGAAGGCCGCATCTGCACCATATACCTGCAGATGCCCGTTACCCTCATAACCCGTCATGAGATTAAACGTCTGAGGGGCGGCATCGAAACCCGACTTCCTTAATTTCAAATCGATACTTCCACCGATGTTGCCTGATGCCTGCGGATTGCCGTCAAGACCGGAGTCCAGACGGATGCGCTGCAGATTGCCACTCTCCACATATGAGGTCACAGGATCCATCTTGTCCGTGCAGGCATAGAAGATCTTCATGCCGTCGATCGTGGTGCTCAGGCGCTCAGTAGTCATATTATTCACCAAGGGCTCCCAGGCATAGGCACCACGCTTCACCATCGCGACATTGCCAAGTTGAAGAAGATGCTCCTCAATAGAAGCCGTCTTCCCTTTACCAGCCACCTTACGTTTCGTACCGACGGTGGAAGTGACGGTCACCTCATGGATCGTCGCTTCCTTATCGATACTATCATGCACTAAGGTTGTCTGGGGGAAACTACAAAATAATACTCCAATACAAGTTACTATATCCACTATCATCATTCTCACCTCCTGCTACGATATTTCCTTCTTTGTCCTTAACAACAAGGTGTAGGTTCCACAACCCTGTCATCGTCAGGTTAAGCTGACCTTCATAGATACCTGACTCCTGTCTTGTCAGAGGCTGGTTATCAGGTGAAGAATGGTCTCCCATATCCGGCATCGTAGGTGTGAGTTCAATGACAAACTCTGTATTGGTTACCTGCCAAGGTTTTGCTTTGTCTGCATTCTGTTCTGTGACATACGCATAAATGGCATTAACACCCGTTTGGAACTCTTGAGGGTTTACCAGCGAAAGGTGATAAGTGACATTCTGATACTTGAATGACTTCAGCCATTCTTGTTCTGTAGCATTGGGAGCAACCTCTATCTTACTCTTCTCATGAGTCACAGATCTATTCTGAGTGGTAGCCTTGTAGGCCAGTTCCCAGAACCCTGCCGCATCACTAGCCATCACGAATGAGATCCAGGCATGCTGCACAGCAGGAAAGGTCTCGTCATAGAGCACGCTCTCTGTTGCCGTCGGCGTAGAGTGATACATATTTTTCTCTGTCATCGTCATCAGTGGGGCAATCTCTGTAATCTTGAAGTCACGCACAAAGCCCTGAGTTGCAATTTTCGTCAGTGCGAAATAGATATCATTGTATCCGACATGGAGTTTGCCTCCCCTTGAATAGGCCCTAAGGGCGTACTTGTTGTCAATGGTGTCGCGCAGCGTGACGATCTCCTTCAAATACCCGTTATTCAGGAAGGTATAAGCCAGAAAAGTCTCCTCTGCATTACAGCATTCTTCATCTGGGGCAGGTAAGTTGATAGACACTACTTCAGCATCACTGCTTCCGCATGATGAGAGGGTCAGACTTGCAACCAAGGAAATGACAACCGCACTAATTATAAAATATGTATCCTTTTTCATAAAACAATCTTCTTTATTTTCCTTCTGTTATTTGCTGCCAAGGCGCTATGGTACTGGTGTGGATATCCTGTTCACGATACAGGACCTCGATGACTTTCTGAACGGCACAGAGATTACAGCCGTTACAATGATCAAACCGATACTGTCCATAGATACCACCGCAGGCAATAGAGCCCTGCTGTTTCTTAAATTCGTCATACACCTCAGCAGCCAGTCTCAAATGCTTCTCTTTGCCACCACTTGCGTAGAATCCCAAAGCGATGACAGCACCTGTCAGAGCACCACATGTCCCTTCACCAAACTGATGGCCAATACCTCCAGAGAACGACTCCGACATACTGCGAAGCTGTTGCTCCGTAAATGGTGAGCCTAGAACAGAGGCGATTGACGTTAGCGACAGTGCAGAGCATCCGTAATGCTGTCCATACCGTTTCTCCAGTTGCTGTTTCACCTCAGCTTTCAGGGAATCAAGCGACTGATGACGCGTGACAGCTGGGAAAACGGCAGGACGAGCTATTTGTTGAGAGTCCGCATGTACATTAGCAGCTACTGCTGTTACCGGCACCACTGTTAATGGGAGTAAAGATGCTGGTATGTACTTCATGCTTGTTATCTTTTAAAACTACCACGTACAATTTTATGTTCAAAGGTCTGAGTGTCCTTAAAGAGATTATACATCGGGCATATCTTTTCTACTGCCTCAATCCATTCTTTCACAGTCTGATCATTCTCAGGTGTCTGCACATGCAGGGTGTATCTCACATTCTGAGGCGCGATAGAAAGATTCTCAAAGCCCTTCCTGCCTGCACGCGGATCCCATTCAGCCTGAACAGTCAGGGAGATTGAATCCACATCGAGGGCACGCTCTGCAGCCTGACCCAAAGAGATATGTGTGATACAGGTACCAAGGATACCAAGTACACCCTCGATAGAGGTCATGCCGACATTGGTACCTCCAAGATAAGCTGGATTGTCGTGCAGAATCAGATATTTATCATTAACTGTCAACTGACGCACTCCATTGGGGAACACCTTTACCCAAGGACCACGCTTGGGAGCAAGGGCCTTACGGATGGCGGCAGTGTCTCTCTTGGCTTTCTCCGCCTTAGCCTTGCTGGCCTGAAAAGCTTGACGCTTACCCCAGATGTACTCACGCAGACCAGCGAGTGTTGCCCCCTCAACCTTCTTCTCACGTGGTGACTCCTTACGATCGATAGAGAGCTGGGGCACCACAGCAGCCTTTACCAGTGTTGCTACTGCTGAGTTTTGTTCTGCCAGAGTTGCCAACTTCTCAAGCTCAGCATCTGAGGCTGGCGAGTCAATATAGAGGGTATAGAGGAAATTGCGAGGATACCAGACACGACCTGTCGGAACCTTATCAGGCTGTCCGTGAATCTCAATCGTCAATGAGTCGATGTCAATACCCAACAGAGCTGCCTGGTTCAGGTAACTGTCAGCCAGATCTGAAGCAAAGACTGCCTGAGCCGTTGTAGGTGTATCAACACCCGAATCCTGTCCACCATGCGCATAGCCGCAATCGCCAATATAATGGAACTCACGGATACGAAGTTCACGTACACCTGAACGGTTTTTGGCTGTAACATTCGCTGTCAGGGTAACAGGCTGCAGCTCACTGCCAGGAATGGCATTCCATGCTTCCAAAGCCACCTTACGCTCCTTCAAATGATTGCGCAGAGAGGGGGCATTTTTCTCCAACCGGGTCTTGGTACTGTTTGAACGGAAGATATCCAATGGCCCTTGTGCGACTGCTGTGTTCACCTGGAATGCCAGCGTTGCAATGATCATACTTACACTTTTCTTCATAACTTTCTTGTATTTTAATGGTTTTACTTAATTTTTGCTGTTACACGCTTAAAACGTCCTGTAATCTTCTGAGCGTTAACCACCAGATTGTAGATAGGACATCCTTTCTCTGTGTCCTCCACTAACTGACGAATGGCTGCTTCTTCACGAGGACTACTGATAATGACACGCATATTGATGTCTGTAGGATAGAGAGGTGTATTCTCAAAACCCTGACGTCCTGCACGAGGATCAAGCGTTGCCGTCAGAGATACCTTCAGGGTGTCGAGTGGAATACGATGCCTGGCTGCTGTACCTTCTGCTACATGGGTAAAACAAGAGCCCAACAAACCGATATGACTCTCCACACCCGTGGGACCTAAGTCATTACCACCCAGGAAGGCTGGATGATCTTGCAAAACACGATGATGACGAACTTGCAATACTACCACACCCGAACTGGGATTGATAGAAGCTGTGGGACCATCAGGATCGAGATAACTGTCTGTCTTGAATGGCGTGAATTCGTTAGCACGAGAATAGGGGTAATCGTAGGCATAGCCACCAAACTTGCTGCGATCAAGTTTAATACCCTGCTCACGTAAGGCTTTATGAGCCTCTCCCTTTTTTGTTTCCCACTCAATGAACTCGCGCAAGCCGGGCTGATAGGTTGGAGGAATCTCCAGATTCTCGGCACTCTTGGAATACTCTACCGTAGTGTTGACATGATGGGCACGGATAGAGAACTGATAGAGCGGAGAGTTCTGCTCTGCCAGCACTCTCAACTGTTCGAGGGTTTCATCAGAGGCTGGTGAATCAATAAATATGGTATAGTCAATCCCCCAGTCCTTTATGCTGGGTTTCGTCTGCTTGACATTGATGGCTAACGAGTCGATGGCAATACCGCGAAGAGCTGCCTGAGTCACATAACTATCAATCAGGTCTCCTGCTATGGCGGCAATCACATGATCTGGGGTTCCTATACCCAGATCGAAGCCACCATTGTTATAGCCACTGTCATTCAGATATTGGTGTTCACGAATGATCACATGACGTGTACCTGCACGCTGCTCTGCAACAGCAAAAGCCTTAAGTGTCACGGGCTGTAAATGATCTGTCGGAATGGTACGGAATTGTTCTACAGCCTTTTTCCTTCGGATGAGCAGATCATGGAAGTTGGGAGCAGACTTGACTGCTTTCTGGAAATCCGCCACATTAGTAATCGCCTTATTCAGCCTCTGGTCATTCTGTTGCGCCTGCACGACACCGAAAGTCGTGCTGGCGAGGATGATTGATATAAATAGTTTCTTTTTCATAAGTCTCAATACATTTATTAGTTATTATTCGCGTCCGACATAAGGGTTAGAGGTTATATCAGAACCATCATAGCCGTAGTTCTGCCAGAGGTTGGGATTGACATTACGCTGTGCCTGTGGAATCGGGAAGCGATAATGTTTGAAATCGATGCTCTGTTTGTTGTATTCCGGATAGTTCTTTGCCAATGCACTGTTCTTGATGGTTTTCACAAGAATCTTCCATCGCTTCAAATCGAGCAGATGCTTCTGCTCAAGTGCAAACTCCCACGAACGCTCCTGGATGATAGCATCCTTGAACCCCTGGTAATCAAGACCTGCTGTCAAATCATGAGCCTGGGCGCTGTTACTGTTGAGATCCTCACGGAAAGCACGGCGACGAATCTTATTGAAGGCATCATAGGCCTGTTGATTGGGTTGTCCGTCACGCTCGTTGATGGCTTCTGCCAGTACGAGATAAGCCTCTGCCAGTCGGAGAACCTGACGGTTCATGGCGCGATCGGCTGCACTCGTTTCAGGACTGTCATGATCGATGTATTTGTTATAACGTGAGAATCCTGATTCGCGGGTACCATCGCCATCGGCATCATAATAGAAGTGGAAATAGCTCTGTGTAGAGGGACGCCAGAGGGAGTCGGCAAACGACACGTCCTTTCGCTGATCGCCAGCAAGATAAGAGTTCTCTACCGTATTGTCAGGACCTGGTGCTATGTGTGGCAGTGAAACACTGTAACTGGTTGAGAAAGAGCAGTGGCATAGATGGTTATTGCCTGAAGCATCGCCTTCGCGCGTACTTGATCCCAAATAGAACTGAATGGCAAAGATGCTCTCCTTATTATTACGCTTCTGGTTGTTCCAGTTGTCATAGAAATCTTCTTCAAGACTGTATTCGCCTGAGTCGATGACCTTTTGCGCATATTCAGCCGACTTCGCGAAGTAAGTATGACGCTGGTCAGCAGTCAGATCATCATCCACCTGGGCCCAAGTGAGATAAACTTTCGACAGCGCAGCATTGGCGGCTCCACGAGTAGCGCGACCTATATCAGTAAGACCTTGCTGACTACGCTCAGGCAGACGATTTGCGGCATCCTCTAAATCGCTTACTATCTGTTGATACACCTCTGTTTCCGAGTTACGCACGGCATTGGTTCCTGCTTCTGTGGTTGTGATAACAGGCACTGGTCCCCATAGCTGCACAGCATAGTTCAGATAATAGGCACGCAAGAACTTGGCTTCGCCGATAACCTGAGAGGCTGTTTCTGCGGAAACGCCTGCGGGATTAGTCTCCATCTTCTCTATCACGTCGTTGGCACGTGCCAGCGAAGCATAGACAGCCTGCCAAAGGCGCACGAGATAAGAGTTGGTTCCATCCCATGAGAGTAGTCCGAGCATGCCACCGCCACCATTAGGATTCTCACCGCTGACAGTTGTCTCTGTGGTCAGGTCGATAAGGTACATGTAAGTGGTGGCCAGTTCGATATCAGAGGCATAGACGGCATTGATAAGTGCCTTTGCGTCGGCATCACTCTGCGGCAGGTTATTTTCTGCAAGTTCGCTCAGATTTCCCTGTTCCAACGACTCACACGAAGTAAGCGACAGGACAAGAACAGCAGCTGCCAGCAACGATTGGGCTATATGATAGATATATTTCTTTTCCATTGTCTAAGATACTTTATATAATTAATAGGAGAGTTTTATACCGAATGTAAATGTGCGAGAGGCGGGATAGGTTCCACGATCCACATAGCCACTGTACTCTGGATCATAACCACTGTAATTAGTGATCGTGAGCAGGTTCTGAGCCGAAGCATAGAGATAGATGCCCAGCTTCTGATTATTGCCTAAGCGAGGCTGGAAGTTGTAACCGATCTGCAAATTCTTCAAACGAAGATAACTGGCGTCCTCAACATAACGACTGTCAAGGTAGGCGCTATAGTTATTCTGGGCGAAAGCACGGGGGATAGTGGTACTTGGTGTCAGCTCTGTCCAACGATCCAACAGTTTTGTGGATGCGTTATAACTGGCATTAGGCGACTCAAGTGCTTGTTCCATTTGGTTATAGAGCTTGTTACCATAGGAGCCCTGGAAGTTAAGGCTGAGGTTCCAGCTCTTATAGCGCAGCTGTGTAGCGAAACCGTATGTGAAGTCTGGCTGTGCTGAGCCCAGCACCACACGATCATTCTCCTGATCCACTAAGCCATCGCCATTCTGATCCACATATTTCACATCACCGTATTCAACGACAGGTTTATTGGCTGGTGAAGGCACCTTGCTAAGATCGTCAGAGGTTTGCACGATACCATCGAACACCCATCCGTAATAGGTACCAAGTGCCTCACCTGGTCGGATAATGGTCTGGTTGGTGTTGATAATCTCACTCTGACCCGTACCAATACTTGTCACCTCATTGTGGTTATGCGCAATATTGGCGCTGGCCTGCCATGAGAGATTTTTGGATTGCCATAAAGTGGCATTGACAGCAAACTCCACACCGGTGTTGGTGACATTACCTACGTTGGACAACTGGCGGTCAAAACCAGTAGTCTGCTCTACAGGGATATTCAGCAACAGGTCAGAAGTCTTCTTATGATAGAAGTCGAAAACAAAACCCAGCTTACCCTTTAGGATATTGAAGTCGAATCCCAAATCATAGGATGTAGTGGTCTCCCACTTCAAGTCGTCATTACCTAACGCAGAACGATAATAACCCATATTCTTCGAACCACCTAAGAAATAATGGGTGGCTGCATAGGTTGACAGGAATCTATAGTCGCCAATCTCTTGGTTACCCACAGTACCTACACTGGCACGGAATTTCAGATCTTCGATCCACTTTTGGCCCTTCAGGAATTTCTCTTCGTTGACATTCCATGAGAAACCGAGCGATGGGAACCAACCCCACTTCTTATTCTTGGCAAAACGGCTTGAGCCATCGGCACGTAACGTAGCGGTGACATGATAACGGTCGTGAAGTGAATAGTTGATTCGACCGATGCCAGAGTAAATCACTGATGTCACGAAATCAGACTCTGTATTAACAAGTTGTGAACCTGACTGCAAACTTCTGTAACTAAGATTCTCATTGGCGAAGTCAGCTGTGCTACCAAGCAGACGCTCGCTTTTCTCCTGCTGATAGGTATAACCACCCATCACCTCAAACTCATGGATATTACGATATTTCTTATTCCATGTCAGTGTAACCTCCACCTGGTCGCTCTCCCAACGCTTTGAGCCTACAGCACCATAGCCATCAGAGTTGAAACCTATCTGAGAAGTTGCTGGTCCAAACACGTTCTGACGTGTATTGATAACATTAACAGAACCCTGTGTACGCAGTTTCAGATTCTTGATAATTTCCCACTGGGCAAAGATGCTCACCAACGTATTGTCAACACGGGTCTGCGCATCAATCTGGGTCAGATCGGCAATGGCATTGGGGGTCTGTCCGTTACGTACAAAGTCACCTGCTTCAAACGGATTGGCGTAATTAAAGGAGCCATCGGCATTATAGATAGGTACTGCGGGAGAGGTACGCAGCGCTAACTCAAGCAGTCCGCTGACACCGTTAGACAGCCCACGGAAAGACTGTGAACCCTCTTGGGTACTCTTGGAGATGTTTGACTTTATACCCACTGTCAGGTTCTTGAAAAGATCACGCTCATAATTTAAGCGCACACCAAGACGTGAGAAATCAGAACCTCTGATCACACCATCCTGACTAAGGTAGTTGCCAGAAATCAGAAAACGCTCTTTCTCTGATCCACCACTTACAGAGGCCTGATGCTGATGAGTGATAGCAGTACGGAACAGCGCGTCCTGCCAGTCAGTGCCTTCTCCCCAAGTCCTTACTAATTCGGGGGTTACACCTGAGGCTTTTTTCTGGGCATCCGTAGCGAGTTCCAAATAGAGGTCGCCCCATTGCTCGGCATTGAGAACATCAAGATGTTTAACCACAGATGACACACCTAATGAGTATCCATAGTCAATCTTGATGCGACCATGTTTACCATTTTTGGTGGTGACGATGATGACACCATTGGCACCTCGTGAACCGTAGATAGCAGAGGCTGAGACATCCTTCAGCACTTCGATAGACTCAATGTCGGATGGATTGATCGAAGCCAGAGGATTGAAGTTGGTACCAGCAACGCTGTTACCTGCGTTAGTGGCTTCACTGCTATTATAGATGAGTACACCGTCAATCACATACAGGGGTTCATTACCACCATTGATGGAGTTACCACCACGGATGCGGATATTGATGGGAGCGCCTGGCTGTCCGGAAGAAGCTGTGGCATCAAGACCGGCAACTGCACCTCCAAGTATGTTATCAAAGGATGTGGAGGTCTGCAAGAGTTCCTCGTTCTTCACCGTAGTTACAGCACCCGTCAGAGCCTTACGTTTCTGCACACCATATCCTACAACCACCACTTCATCCAAACGGTTCGAGTTGTCGATCAATGCTATCTCTACGGGTTCCTCAAAGTCATAGACATCTACGTCGAGGGCACGATAGCCTACATATTCCACTCGGAGAGTCAGCGGGGCCTCTACCTTCGTCTGAAGAGAGAAGTTGCCGTCGTAGTCAGTCACGACACCCTGACCCTTTTCACTTTTCACAATCACAGATGCGCCAATCAGGGGTTCGCCAGTGCGAACGTCGGTGATATGACCTGTAATCAGGTTCTGCGCTATAGCCAACAAGGGGCTAATCGCAACGAATGTTGCAATAAACAATCTTTTTACCATAAGAACAAATACCTTTTAAGTTTATTTTTGCGCGGTAAGTGTGTCCTTTACCTTTTCAATCTGCACTTGGGCCTGTTTGTTATCAAGGTTCAGCAGCCCGTATTCATGATTATATTTCGTTCCGTCTGTCAGCACCCATTCCAGGAAACGGTTGACAGCATCATCGGCCTGGTTAAAACTCACACCGATTTTCTCGACGGCAATCTCCGATACTTTGCCATCCTCCAGCGTAGCTATCAATTCGTCGAGTGTGGCCTTGTCAGAAAAACTCTCTTCGAGACTCTTCTTTACGTCGATGCCGATAATGGTCAGGTTATCCTTGATGTGACGACTCTGCAGGTCGAAGATGTTAGGGAGCGCATTGAACGATACACCCAATGGATCCTTCGACAGAGCGGTATTCAAAAAGAGGTCGTCGCCAGATATACGCTTGCCACGAAAGTTACTGCTCTCTTCACCAAAGTTATGGGCAAAGGATGAGGCTACCGATGAGGCATTGCTGCCGCTATAGATCACGAGTTTTTCAAACTGCTTGTTTTTCTTCACTTCCTCGTCGAAGTCTTCATTGAGAAAATACAGCTGCTTCAACTTCTTCGAGTTCAGGTGCTTGCCTTCCAACACTTTCGCAGCTTCACTGCCGCTGGCTGTGATAGGCAGCACGGCGAACTCTCCGAAATAAACAATATGGCTAAAGTCTTGTGGTTTTGTATCTTGATGGTCGAATACGACATTCAGATCGATATTTTCCTGATTCTGATTACCTTTGGCAATCTGGAATTCCACACCAGGCTGTGTTTTTGCATATTCGGTTATCCACTTCTCTACCAGCAGACGGGCAAAACGCGGTGCTTTCACATAGCGCACGCTGCTCGTGTTGGTAGAATTACCCTCAGCCCAAATGGTACTGATGTTGAGACTCAATAATACTGCGATTGTTAATGCTATTTTTTTCATATTCTTTTTGTTTTATTTGTTCTACACCTTTTATTATATATACACTTCCTTTCATCGCCATAGCCATCATACAGCTACAACACCAACTGTCTTGCATTCGCATTCGATTCATTGTCTTCATAATCTATAATATTTAATGTTTAATGTTACTGAAATTTAATCTTTAATGTTTATGAAATTTAATGTTTAATGTTTCACGCTGCAAAGGTACGGCGATTTCTGCATACCCACAATCCCGATTTTGTGGCATTCTATATACCACACCTATGGTATAAGTGTAAATTCCGAGAAAAAAACGATGCGCCACACTCAGAAACTTTAACCGACAACAGTTTCTGACGGACGCATCGCGGATAAACCGGTTTAAGTTTAAAGGTGTACCTCCTTGTCCACCACCTCACCGTTCAGAATCTTGAAGGAATTCAATTTCGGTTCTCCATCAAGCAACGAGAGGATGGCATAACGGATCGAAGGGTCATTAGCCAGGCGCAGGTCCTCCTGTGAGGGGCGCGAGGGCGAAGCAGGATGTGAATGCCAGTTGGCGAGAATCTTCAAGCCTTTTTCACGGGCATAGCGCAGGGCTGCAAACTGATCCTTGGGGGCAAAAGAGAAATGCTCCGACGAGTGGTCGATGTTCTCCATCCAATAGTTCTCTGTGACCTCGTCGCCGATCCCCAGAAGATAGCCGCACGACTCATCAGGCGCATCCTTCTCCGCCTGTTCTATCAGTTCTTCTATAATGTTCTGTGGAATCTTCATTTAATGTTTAATCTTTAATGTTTAATGTCTAATGCTGCTTGAGGTCGCACGCGGCCTGTTCGTAATCAATAAGGTGATCGATCGTAGGATTGGAGCCGCAGATGGCACATGAGTCACGATGCTTCACTGGCACGGTGCGGAACTGCATCGTCTTGGCATCAAACGTCAGCAGTCGGTTGGTCAGCAACTCCCCTACACCTGTAAAGTATTTCAGTGTCTCAGCTGCTTGGATGGTTCCCAGCATACCTGCGATGGCACCTAGCACCCCCGCTTGCGAACAGGTGGGTACAGCACCAACGGGAGGCGGTTCCTTAAACATACAACGGTAACAGGCCGTACCAGGCAAGTGGGTAAAGGTCTGTCCGTTGAATCGCAGGATGCCGCCATGCGAAAACGGCTTACCCGCCATCACGCACGCATCATTGATGAGAAACTTCACGGGGAAGTTGTCGGTACCGTCCACCACAAAGTCGTATTCCCTGATGATATCCAGCGCATTCGAGGAGTCGAGAAACTCATAATAGGTATCCACCTGCACATCGGGGTTGATGGCCTTGATCTTCTCTTCGGCACTCTTCACCTTTGGTACACCCACATCCTTGGTGAAATGAATCACCTGTCGCTGCAGGTTGCTCAGATCCACCACATCCGCATCCACGATGCCGATGCGCCCGATGCCGGCTGCTGCCAGATAGAGACTCACAGGAGCCCCTAATCCGCCTGCACCCACCACGAGCACGCGTGCGTTCATTATCTTCTCTTGGCCCTCAACGCCTACATCCTGCAACAAGATGTGTCGCGAATAGCGCTGTATCTGTTCTTCTGTAAAGTCAATCATCGCGCGCCTCCTCCCATGAAATACAGGAAATCGACCTTGTCGCCTTCCTTGATCTGGACACTATCCCAGTCCTCGCGCTCAGCGAACTCCTCGTTCACCTGTACGCTGACCATCTCGGGATTCTCTACCAGCAACTGCTTGATCAGTTCACTTACGTTGAGTGGCAGATTAACATTCTGCGCGTCACCATTTACATAAATCTTTGCCATAATCTTGTCGGTTTAAAAATTTTTTTTATCACGCTGCAAAGGTACGACGATTCCAAGGATTCTACAATCCCACACGGATGGTAAATGACATACCACATCAAGGGTATGCGAAATGCCACGAACAGGCGATTGTGAGGGTGCCGAAAACTCCGTAACTTTGCAGCGTGATATTAAACCGACAAAAAAAATGGCAGAAAACAAAAAACTAAGCATCATCGCCTTCAGTGGCGATTTCGACAAGCTGACCGCTGTATTTACATTAGGTACGGGCGCGGCTGCAGTTGGCTATGAGGTCAACATCTTCTTCACATTCTGGGGCCTCGACGCCATCAAGAAAAAGCAGGGTAGAAGCTTTACCGGCGGAAACTGGCTCACGAAGCTCTTCGGATTCATGATGGGCGGATTGAAGGTGACGCCAACCTCACGTTTTAACTTCCTCGGTGCAGGTCCAAAAATCTTCCGTTATCTCATGCGTAAGAACAATGTGGCAACCCTCGAGGAGCTCGTAGAGGCTGCAAAGGCATTAGGGATCAACCTCTATGCCTGTGAGATGGCGATGCACGTGCTTGGGCTGAAGAAAGAAGATTTCATTCCCGAGGTGAAAGATATACTTGGTGTGGCCTCGTTCTTGAACCTCTCTGAAGGTGGACAAACATTATTCATTTAATAACCGACATTTATGGCAACAAAAGTTTTAGACATTACGAAAGAGCATTGCCCGATGACTTTCGTAAAGACGAAGATTGAGCTCTCGAAGCTCAGTGAGGGCGACATCCTGGAAGTGCTGTTGGCAGAGGGCGAACCACTTGAAAACGTTCCCCGCAACGCCAAGGAGCAGGGCTACAACGTGCTATCAGTAGAACATGTGGAAGGTACGACACATCGAGTAACAATAAAAAAATAAAACATTAAGATTATGGCAGATTCTAATTTACAGCGCAGTGTGACCACTGCTACCGCCAGAAGACTGGCTACCACCACCAAGACCGCCCCACAGATGGGCAGTATCACACCGAGATTACTCCTCAAGTTGCTTCCCTGGGTACAGGTCAGCGGCGGCACCTTCCGTGTAAACCGCACGAAGGTAGAACTCCGAAAGAACGACCGCCTTCCCATCCAGTATGTGAATGGCGTGCCCTCGTTTACAGCCAAGGACCTGAAGGCGATTCCCCTGTTCTCTGAGTTCGACGATGAGATCCTGAATCGTCTGGTAAGCTCTTTCGAGGCAAAGGAGGTGGAAGTTGATAAGCTGTTCGTGGAGGAAGGCAAGGATAAGCAGCGCTTCTTCATCGTAGCCAGCGGACAGGCTGAGGTTATCAGCAAGGGGCCTCATGGCGAAGACCTACGGATTGCCCTGTTAGGCGACGGCGAATATTTTGGTGAGGCAGATCTGCTCGACGAACAGGAATCAACAGTTTCCGTTCGCGCCATCACACCCACCGTTTTTCTTGGCCTGAAACTGAAGGAGCTCATCAAATTCATCAAGGAGGTGCCCGACTTCCGCGAGACGTTCAACAAGGCCGTTGACAAACAGCTGCGCCTGAAGGCCTCTGTCAATGACAATGGTGAGAAGCACATCGATCTGGTGAGTGGTCATGAGGAGGATAACATCATCATCGACTACGAGGAGAACCCCACGGAATACTCACTGAACACACTGCAGACCGTTGTCCGTGTGCATACCCGTGTGAGCGACCTCTATAACAACCCCTACAACCAACTGGAAGAGCAGTTGCGCCTCAGCATCGAGAGTATCAAGGAGCGCCAGGAGTGGGAACTCATCAACAACAAGCAGTTTGGCCTGCTGGCTGCTGCGAACCCCGCTTACCGCATCACCACACGCTACGGCGCACCAACCCCCGATGACCTCGACGAGCTGTTGAGCCTTGTCTGGAAAGAGCCCGCTTTCTTCGTCGCCCATCCGCGTGCCATCGCCGCCTTTGAGCGCGAGTGTACCTGGCGTGGTGTACCTCCTGTAACCACCGACCTCTTTGGCACGAAGGTCATCTTGTGGCGCGGCGTGCCTCTGATCCCTTCAGACAAGGTAGAAGTAGAAGGTCAGTACTTGACAGGTCGTGGCGTTGGTACGACGAAGATCATCCTCGTGCGTACCGGCGAACAGAACCAGGGTGTCATCGGTTTGCACCAGAGCGGCATCCCTGGCGAGATTGCACCAAGTCTGAGTGCTCGTCTGATGGGTCTCGACAAGTTTGGTGTGGCCTCATACCTGCTCACGAAATACTTCTCATTAGCCGCCCTCACCGACGACGCCATCGCTGTCCTCGAGAATGTGGAGGTAGGCTACTATCACGATTATCAGCATCGAAATAAAGTAGAGAAATAATGCTCAACCTAACAAATATCAATAGTTTTCCGACACAGGACTTCGGCTCACTGGGACTGCTGAAGGAAATCGCCCAAAAGTATTGCCCCGAAGAGGCAAGGGAGGTTCGTCAGAGTGTATTCCCTGATGAAGTCTTGCACCTTGAGGAGCTGGAAGCTGGATTCAAACAGCTTCTGGCAGGTGGGAGCGGCTATGGCGACCTTCCGTACTTCGGCGACGCTGACGATACGCGCGGTTCGGTGAAGGCGGTGCCTCAGGATAACGGCTTCGGTATCGGCATTCCTGAGACGCAGAAGCTGCGCGACCTGCACTACGAGGAGATCGATACGCTGAACTCGGAGCAGATCAAGCGCGACTTCCCCGTGCTCCACCAGAAGGTGAACGGCCACGACCTCGTATGGCTCGACAACGGTGCCACCACGCAGAAGCCTATCCAGGTGATCGACAAGATCAGCGACTATTACAAGAACTATAATAGTAACATCCATCGTGGTGCCCACACGTTGGCAGCGCGTGCCACCGATGCCTACGAGGAGGCACGTGAGAAAGTGCAGCGCTTCATCAACGCCGCTACCAGCGAGGAGATCATCTTCGTACGTGGTACCACCGAGGGCATCAACCTCGTGGCGCAGACCTACGGACGCCAGTTCCTGACACTAGGCGACGAGGTGATCGTCAGCGAACTCGACCATCACGCCAATATCGTACCTTGGCAACAGGTGGCCCACGAAAAGGGCGCTACGCTGAAGGCTATCCCGACGGATAAGAACGGTGATCTGATCCTATCGGAGTTCGAGCGACTGATCACGCCCCGCACCCGCTTCGTCAGCGTGGGGCATGTGAACAACACCTTCGGTACCATCAACGATGTGAAGCGTATCATCGACATCGCCCACTCGCACAACATCCCCGTGCTGATCGACGGTGCACAGTCGATTGCTCACACACCTGTCGATGTGCAGCAGTTGGGTGCCGACTTCTTCGTGTTCTCAGGTCATAAGATCTACGGCCCCAACGGTATCGGTGTGGTCTATGGTCGCAAGAACCTGCTCGACAAAATGCAGCCTTGGCAGGGCGGTGGCAACATGATTAAGGATGTGACCATCGAACGCACGGAGTATAATGTGCCACCTGCACGATTCGAGGCTGGTACGCCCAATGTGGCTGATGCCATCGGACTGGGTGCCGCCCTCGACTATGTGAGTCGTCTTGGCATCCGCAACATCGAGCACCACGAACACCAACTGACTGAATATGCACGCGAGCAACTGGCTCAGATCAAGGGCCTCACGCTCATTGGCAATCCCAAGAACCGCGTATCGGTGGTGAGCTTCGTGCTCGATGGTATTCCCGTTCCCGAAACAGGTACGTTATTAGACAAGGAGGGCATCGCTGTGCGTGCCGGACACCACTGCGCCCAGCCAGCCCTCCGGGCCCTCGGCTACGAGATGAGCGTCCGTCCCACCTTCGCCCTCTACAACACCCGCGAGGATGTGGATAAGCTCGTCATCGCCGTCCGTAAGATCATTGGAAGCAGATGAAGTACGAAACGAAAGTATTAACCACCAAGTATCAGAAGCCTGACGCCTATGGGGCACTCTCGATGCCAGTCTATCTGACGGCGGCATTCGAGTTCCCCTCGGCGAAGGCGATGAACGATGCCTTCTGCGGTCGCTCGATGGATCCGTCGTATGCCCGCATCGCCAACCCCACGACAACCTATCTGGAGGAACGTGTCAGGCAACTGACTGGTGCCACCAGCGTGACGGCATTGAACACAGGTATGGCGGCGATTGCCTACGCCCTGACGGCAGTAAGCGGCGCAGGCCTGAACATCGTGGCCTCGAAGCATCTGTTTGGCAACAGCGTCTCGTTGATTCGCGACACCTTGGGCAGCTTTGGTGTGGAACCACGCTTTGCCGACTTCACAAAACCTGAAGAGGTAGAGGCGTTGATTGACGACAAGACCACTGCACTGTTCTTCGAGATCATCACCAATCCGCAGTTGTTCGTGGCAGACATCCGCCAGTTGTCGGAGATAGCTCATCAGAAGGGCGTTCCCCTGATTGCCGATACCACCATCGTGCCCTTCCCTGCCTTCCGTGCCGTCGATTTCGGCGTAGATATCGAGGTGGTCAGTAGCACGAAATACATCTCTGGCGGTGGCACAGGTTTAGGTGGTCTGCTTATCGACTATGGTAAGTTCGACTGGAGCCAGTCTCCCTCTCCTGCCCTACTGAGTCGCACGAAGAAGGTTGGCAAGAAACTGGCATTCACTGCTCGCGTCAAGACAGAGCTGATAACGAATCTCGGTGCGCTGATGACACCACAGGTGGCGTATATGGAGACATTGGGTCTCGACACCCTCGACATCCGTTTCCGCCGTCAGGCAGAGACCACGTTGTGGCTCGCCCGTCAGTGCCGACATCTGCCTGAGATCAAGCGTGTGAACTATACCGGCTTGGAGGATAATCCCTTCTACGAGCTCTCAAAGGCACAGTTTGGTCCCTTGCCTGGTGCCGTATTCACCATCGACCTCGAATCGAAAGAGACAGCATGGGCGTTTATCGACAAGCTGCAGATTATCCGTCGCGCCACGAACCTCTTCGATCGCAAGTCGCTGGCCATCCATCCTGCCTCAACCATCTTCGGTCTCTTCACGCCAGAGCAGTGTGCCGAGATGTCAGTCCCTGATACGACGGTACGCCTCAGCATCGGGCTCGAAGACGGTGAGGATCTGCTGGAGGACATTCGGCAAGCCTTGAAATGAAAAAAGTGAAGAGCCACCTCTTCACTTTTTCATTGATTACCAATCGTAATCCTCTACATAGCTATCGAACTTCACTTCCTCCGTCCATTTGTTGACTCGGAACAGCCTGCGGATCTCCTCTTGCAGAGCAGGCGGAATTAGTCGCGTACCATTGCGATACTCAAAGTAGTAGGTACGATTGGTTTTACTGATGACACCATTGCGGACCGCAGCCTCCAACCGTTTAGGCATATCGTCATTGAAGGTTTGCAGCATACCCTTGGCGAAGCGCACCTTCTGGTCGTTGCGATACAGCGGACATTCAGCGGATGCCACACCCTCATAATGCGGATTCACACACCTGTAGGTACTATGGTCATGGGGTACGTATGGCCCGGCAAGCCAACGCATGTATGCTGATGAGCAAACGCTCACCATATATCTCGTCTTCTATAAAAACTCTGAACTCATAGTATATATTTTTCTGGGTACAAAGTTACTCAAAACATCTTTGATGACCAAAGATTTCTGCGATTAATATTCATTTTTACACTAAAACACTTCACATGGGGACTGTAATCATAGTAAGTTTTGGGCATGTTTCTATAGTCCTTCACGACACGAAAAGGGCTCATGCCCCTACTCTGTCGCGAATTGACTGGTGTGTCGCAACAAGTGGGAGAAGAATCTGACTGATTTCTTGGAATCGGCCAGAAATCGGCGTATCTTTGCATCAGATTTAAGATTCGAATAGTTTTCTCATATTGGTTTTAGGTTATTTTGGTTAGTAATGTTAGCATATAGGGTTCGCAGGGTGAAGTGACCCCGAAAAGTTGGACATTAAATTAAACATTAATTATTCAACTCTCTATAGTAGTGAGCTCGGTATTGCGCCGGGCTCATTCCTTTTAATC
>ONAE01000058.1 GCA_900315695.1 uncultured Prevotella sp.
AAGAAGATGGCGCTATGCGCCTGGAGTTTTTTGTTCATATAGCGTGATTCTTTCTTTGATTGACATTTTGGCGAACTTTCGCCATTCGTTGGCTTCGCCATTGGCAAGGTAATGAAGATCGTTCATGTGGCGATAGGCCTCCATCTCGAAGGGGTTGAGCAGATAGGCACCGTGTCTCAGTTTCCGGTTGGCAGGCAGTGCCCGCAACCAATACCATAAATATAATAGGTAGAAGCGGAGCCACGAGTCGCCGCACGACTGGGCCTGGCGCAGATGGATCATCTCGTGGTTCTTCAACGCAGTGAAGCCCGTGTTGAACTCATCAGCCAGCGCCTGTGTCGGCGTGAGGATCTTACCGAAGAAGGTGAGTCCCTCGAAGCCTTTACGAAGCCAGAAGGGGTTCACCACCGCAGGCATATCTGCCACCCGGCTCGGACGGACAGCACGCCACATGATCGGTATGACCTGAAACATCTTCCACATAATGACTGCAAAATTACGAATTAATTTAGACTTTATGTTCTTTTTATCTAAAAAAACAGTATCTTTGCAGTCAAAACGACAAACAAATGGACGAGATACAACGCATCAAGCAGCTCCGACAGGAGCTCCACGAACATAACTACCGTTATTATGTGCTGAACCAGCCCACCATCGGCGATCAGGACTTCGACTTCCTGATGCACGAGTTGCAGGACTTGGAGGCCCGACATCCGGAGATGGCGGATCCCAACTCGCCTACCCAGCGCGTGGGCAGCGACCTAAACGCGGAGTTCACGCAGGTGACTCATAAATACCCGATGCTCTCGCTCGCCAACACCTATAATGAACAGGATGTGGCCGACTGGTATGAGAGTGTGAAGAAGGGGCTGGCTGGCGAGGACTTCGAGGTGTGCTGCGAGATGAAATACGACGGACTCTCGATCTCACTGACGTATGTTGACGGACGGCTGACTCAGGCGGTGACGCGTGGTGATGGCGTGCATGGCGATGATGTGACGGCGAATGTCAAGACCATCCGAAGCATCCCGTTGGTGCTGGCAGCCCCCGCCCTTGCCGACGATCTCTTCGCTACTCCCTCCTACCCGCGAGAGTTCGAGATCCGTGGTGAGATCCTGATGCCCTGGGCGGTGTTCGAGAAGCTGAATAAGGAGCGTGAGGAGGCGGAAGAGCCCCTCTTTGCCAACCCCCGCAATGCGGCCAGCGGCACCCTGAAAAGTCAGAAGTCGAGTCTGGTGGCGTCGCGTCAGCTGGATGCCTACCTCTATTATCTCTTAGGTGAGGAACTGCCTGCCGACGGCCATTTCGAGAACCTAGAGATTGCCCGTTCGTGGGGCTTCAAGATCTCTGAGGGCATGAAGAAGGTGAAGACCCTGCAACAGATCTACGACTTTATCAACTACTGGGACACGGAACGCAAAAAGCTGCCTGTGGCTACCGACGGTATCGTGCTGAAAGTGAACTCGCTGCGCCAGCAGCGTGCATTGGGATTCACGGCAAAGAGTCCACGCTGGGCCATCGCCTATAAATTCAAGGCAGAACGCGTGTGTACGCGTCTGAACGAGGTGACTTATCAGGTGGGGCGCACGGGTGCCATCACCCCTGTGGCGAATATGGATCCCGTGCAACTGGCGGGTACCACCGTGAAGCGTGCCACCCTGAACAACGAGGACTTTATCCGCTCTTTCGACCTGCACATCGGCGACTACGTGTTTGTGGAGAAAGGGGGCGAGATCATCCCAAAGATTGTGGGCGTGGATATCGACCAAAGACCTATCATCGCACAGCCCGTGGAGTTTATCAAACGCTGTCCGGAATGTGGCACACCGCTTGTGCGCTATGAGGGCGAGGCAGCCTGGTACTGTCCGAACGATACGGGCTGTCCGCCACAGATCAAAGGGCGCATTGAGCACTTCATAGCCCGCAAAGCGATGAACATCGACTCCTTAGGCCCTGAGACCATCGACGATTACTACCGTCAGGGACTGATCCATAACATTGCCGACCTCTACGACATTGAGGTGCAGCAGATCAATGGCGACGGATCGCGCACGAAGTCTGCCCAAAGGATTGTGAACGGTATCGCCGCCTCGAAAGAGGTGCCTTTCGAGCGCGTGGTGTTTGCCCTCGGCATCCGTTTCGTGGGTGAGACTTCCGCCAAGCTCCTGGCACGACACTTCAAGAACATCGATGCCCTGATGAATGCCGGACTGGAGGAGTTGCAGGAGATAGAAGGTATCGGCGAGGTGATGGCAAAGAGCATCATCACCTACTTCCACAACGAGGAGAACCAGCGCATCGTGGAGCGCCTGAGGGGCTACGGTCTTCAGATGGAACTGGCAGAAGCTCAGACACCCACCAGCGACGTCCTGGCAGGACAGAGTATCGTGATCAGTGGTGTGTTTGCCCATCACAGCCGTGATGAGTACAAGGCCATCATCGAACAGAATGGCGGTAAGAATGTGGGGAGTATTTCGAGCAAGACCTCCTTTATCCTCGCAGGTGAGAACATGGGACCCTCGAAACTTCAAAAAGCCGAGAAGCTGGGTATCAGGATCATGTCGGAAGACGAGTTCCTTGAACTTATTCCCAATAGCTGATCACACGCGTCTGATTCACAGCGATAATCTGTGTTCGCTGGTCTTTCTCCCAGTAGGTGAACTGTGCCTTATTAACGGTCCAGTTTCCCTCATCGTCGCGTTCCGACAGGTCGTTCTTCATCGTATATGAGATGACGCATTCATTATCCTTATTGAAGGTCTTATAACTCTGTTGGATAATCTCGAAATCCGTGTTGTAACGGTAGTCTGTCACCGACCGGATACCCGTAGTGGGATTCACGAGGGTACGCTTCACCAGACAGTCGTCGGAGTCGTACTCAAACGTGAGCAGACTCTTCCCCCCATCCTGCTCCAGCATCGAGGCACTCTCCAGATAGCCATGCTTATTGTATTTCCGGTCCACCAGATCCTCTGCCACCAGGCGCCCTGTTGTATCAAAGTGCAGAATCTCCTCTTCCATCACGGGATTCTGGGTGATTACCTCCTGCACCTGACCTTTCAGGCCCAAGTTCGAGGCATCTTTAAAATAAGGTGTGGAGTTCAAGTAGAAATAGCGGATGGTTCTGGAGCCCTGCCCATCCGTGAGCTGCGACTGTTGGATATAGCCATTGTCGTTCAACATATACAGCGATCCGTCGCCCTTGGCACTGAAATTGCCCCACTCCCGTTGCAGTTTGCCGATCAGGTACTTGCGGTTGCGGTCGAAGAGCTCAAAGGTGCGGTAAGGCCCGCAAGTCACCGTCGCATCCGTCAGCAACTTCGTCTTCTCATCCACGCACACTTCAAGGTTTGACTTGATGCCATAGAAATCACCCGTAAAATAATAGGTATCAGGTTCTGCATCAGCGGGATGCTGTTCCACAAAACCAGCTTCTACCAATGCAGGCACGAACACCGAATCGGGACCCTCCAGAGGCACCTTCATCATCGAGATACACTTGGCATCGGTGTCCACCTCTTTCTTCTGTGCAAAGAGGCTCACCGAGGTCAACAGCATCATACTGAGCAAAAACAATATCTTTCTCATCTACTTGCAAAAGTACGGAGATTCCACGAAATAGCCAAATATTCAATGATATTTTACCATAAATTTGGTTATTTACTCACTTATTTGTACCTTTGTCCCCATGAAAAAGGGATTGGTACTTGAAGGCGGTGCGATGCGCGGGCTCTTCACGGCAGGCATCATCGACGTGATGATGGAGGCTGGTGTGGAGCCTGACGGACTGATTGGTGTCTCTGCAGGAGCTGCCTTTGGCTGTAACTACAAGTCACGCCAGCCTGGACGTGCCATCCGCTATAACACCCGTTTCGCCAAAGATCCCCGCTACAGCGGTCTGCGCTCGCTCATCAAGAGCGGCGATTATTTCAACGCAGAGTTCGGCTATCATATCGTGCCCAAGCAGTACGACATCTTTGATGTGGAAGCCTTCGAACAGAATCCCATGGCGTTTATCGTGGTCTGTACCGATGTGCTCACGGGCAAGGCCGTTTACCACAAGATGGAACATGTGGACTTCGATGAACTGGAATGGCTGCGCGCCTCGGCCTCTATGCCGCTGGCATCGAAGGTGGTGGAAGTGGGAGGCAGGAAACTCCTCGACGGCGGGGTGGCAGACTCCATACCACTTGAATATTTCGAGTCGATAGGCTATGAGCGTAATGTGGTGATCCTCACCCAGCCTGCAGGGTTCGTGAAGGAGCCTAACAAGCTGATGCCACTGATGAAGATCGGTCTGAGGAAATATCCCAACATGATTGAGGCCATGGCGACACGCCATCTGATGTATAACCACGAATTAGAATATGTACGCGAGGCAGAGCGTGAAGGGCGCTGTCTGGTGATCCGTCCTGACGAAAAACTGCCCATCGGCCATATCTGTCATGACCCGGAGAAAATGCGCCGCGTGTATGAGATAGGTCGCAGGATGGGCGAACGATATATTGACAGAATCAAAGATTTTTATAGATGAGAATAGATATCATAACCGTATTGCCCGAGATGCTCGAAGGCTTTGTACACGAGTCGATCCTTGCACGGGCTGAGAAGAAAGGACTGGCTGAAATCCGTCTGCACAACCTGCGTGACTACACCCTCGACAAATGGCGCCGCGTGGATGACTATCCCTATGGCGGCAGTGCCGGTATGGTGATGCAGTGTGAACCCATCGACCGCTGTATCTCTGCACTGAAGGCCGAGCGCGACTACGACGAGGTGATCTTCACCTCGCCCGACGGAGAACGTTTCGATCAGCATATCGCCAACGAGCTATCCCTCAAGGGAAATCTCATCATCCTGGCAGGTCATTACAAGGGAATCGACCAACGGGTGCGAGATCATCTTATCACCCGCGAGATCTCCATCGGCGACTTCGTGCTGACAGGTGGCGAACTCGTGGCAGCGATGATTGCCGACGCCATCGTACGCGTGGTGCCTGGGGTGATCGGCGATGAGCAGAGTGCCCTCTCCGACTGCTTCCAAGATGACATCCTCGCCGCTCCCATCTACACCCGTCCTGCCGACTACAAAGGCTGGAAGGTGCCAGAGATCCTGCTCAGCGGCAACGAAGCCAAGATCCGCGAATGGGAACTTAATCAAGCCTTGGAGCGCACCCGCCGCCTCCGTCCCGATCTGCTAAAAGAAAACTTTTAAACTTAAAGATAAAAAGAACATAAGAACATAACTTTATGCAACTCATGCGCAACCCATTATGTCCTTATGTTCTTATTATCTAAAAAACAGAAATTACTTTGCGAACTTCTCAGCCTGCTGGCGGATGAGCTCCGTATCGTTGAAGTAGTCGATGCGCATGGCCTTGCGAACCTCATCCATCGTCTGGGCTCCAACCTCACGGGCCTGTTCCGTACCCTTCTTCAAGATATTATAGATCTCAGGGATATCCTTCTCGAACTCTGCACGACGCTCACGCATGGGCTCCAGGAACTTGTTGAGCACCTGATTGAGGAACTTCTTGCACTTCATATCGCCCAGACCACCACGACGGTAGTGATCCTTCAGCTCGTCGAGATTCTGATACTCAGGCCAGAACTCCTTGAAGTCCTCATCGCAAGAGAAAGCATCAAGATAGGTGAACACCGCATTGCCTTCCACATGACCAGGATCGTTGAGGTTCACGTGCTCAGGATCGGTGTACATCGAACGAACCTTCTGCCATACATCATCGGCTGTGTCGGAGAGATAGATACAGTTACCCAGCGACTTCGACATCTTCTCCTTACCATCCGTACCCGGCAGACGACGAGCCGTCAGGTTCTCCGGCAACAGGATATTCGGTTCCACCAGCACAGGGGCATACACCTGATTGAAACGGCGTGCAAGCTCACGGGTAACTTCCAGCATCGGCTCCTGATCCTCACCTGCGGGAACGGTGGTAGCCTTAAAGAGCGTGATATCAGCAGCCTGCGACACAGGATAGCAAAAGAAACCGAGGGGGATGCTCTCGCCCTCGAAGCCACGCATCTTGACTTCGGTCTTCACCGTGGGATTACGCTGTACACGGCTCACGGAGACAAGGTTCATCAAATAGGTGGTGAGCTCAGCGAGTTCAGGAATCTGACTCTGGATAAAGAGCACGCACTTCTCGGGATCGAGACCCGCTGCCAGATAGTCGAGGGCTACCTCAATGATATTCTGACGGATCTTTTCAGGATTGTCGGCATTATCGGTGAGAGCCTGTACATCGGCCATAAACACGAACATACGATCATAGTCGCCCGCATTCTGCAACTGCACACGACGGCGCAGTGAGCCTACATAGTGTCCGAGATGGAGCTTTCCGGTGGGGCGATCACCGGTTAGAATTACTTTTCCCATTTGTATATATTGGTCTTCTATTTTAAATTTGGGCGCAAAGGTAGCTATTTTTTTTGAGACAAAAGAACAAAAGAAACATAAAAAAACATGTACTTATATACTAATGTCTAAAAAAATGCGTATCTTTGCCACAATTTTGAATAAATAAAAGGGAAATATGTTCAGTAAAGATACCTATATCAAACGTCGTTCAGATCTGAAGAAGTTCGTTGGCAACGGCGTTATCATTCTTTTTGGCAACAATGAGTCGCCAGCCAACTATCCCGCAAACTCATATGCGCCAATGCGACAGGACTCGTCGTTCCTCTATTACTTCGGGCAGCATCGTGACGGACTGGTTGGTGTGATTGACATCGACAATGATACAGAGATACTCTTCGGTGATGACATCGACGTGGAGGATATCGTATGGATGGGTTATACCCCGTCGGTAGCCGACCTCGCCGCAGAGGTAGGTGTCACCAAGACTGCGCCGATGAAGGAGCTTACATCCTACATCAAGCACCAGACCTCAAAGATCCATTTCCTCCCTCCCTATCGCTTCGACACGAAGATACAGATCATGGATCTGCTGGGCATCCACCCTTCCAAGCAGAAGGAAGCTGCCTCGCTTGACCTGATCAAAGCGGTGGTGAAGATGCGTGCCACCAAGAGTGCTGAGGAAATAGCCTATATAGAAGATGCCTGCGATGTGGGCTATGCGATGCATACGACTGCACAGCTGCTGATCAAACCCGGTGTCACTGAACGGTTCGTAGCCGGACAGGTGGATGGCATTGCCCGCAGTCTGGCTCAGGGCAACAGTTTTGCCACCATCTTCTCTCAGCACGGAGAGATCATGCATGGCAATCCCTCGGATGCAAAGTTAGAAACCGGACGACTGGTGATCTGTGATGCAGGTTGCGAGCTCAACGACTACTGCTCTGATCACACGCGCACCATGCCTGTATCAGGCAAGTTCACCCAGCGCCAGCTGGAGATCTACAAGATCGTGGAGGCGTGCCACGACTACGTGCTCAATGTGGCAAAACCCGGTGTGAAATATATGGATGTTCACTTTGCCGTGTGCCGTCTGATGACGGAGCGTCTGAAGGAGATCGGTCTGATGAAGGGCGATACCGACGAGGCCGTAGCTGCCGGTGCCCACGCCATGTTCCTGCCTCACGGACTGGGACACATGATGGGTATGGACGTTCACGATATGGAAGGTTTGGGTCAGATCTACGTGGGCTTCGACGAGGAGACCCGTCCCAATCTGGAGCAGTTTGGTACGAACTGTCTGCGCATGGGCCGTAAGCTGGAGGAAGGCTTTGTGCTGACCGACGAGCCAGGCATCTACTTCATCCCTGCCCTGATTGACGACTGGAAGGCAAAAGGACACTGCAAGGAGTTTCTGAACTTTGAGATGCTGGAGACCTATAAGGACTTTGGCGGTATCCGTATCGAAGATGATATCCTGATTACAAAGGAGGGATGCCGTTTCCTCGGCACCAAGCGCATCCCCTATCATCCCGAGGAACTAGAAGAAATAATGAGTAACAATAAATAAACAATTATGAAAAAAATTCTAACTTTCGCACTCATGGCTACTATCGCCCTCAGTGCATCGGCTGCCAAGAAGAAGGCACCCGCCAAAGACGCTAACAAGCCTGTATTCACCATCATCAAGGAGAATCCGATCACGACGATTAAGGATCAGAACCGTTCGGGTACTTGCTGGGACTACTCTACCCTCTCATTCTTCGAGGCAGAGATTCTGAAAGCTACTGGTAAGAAGTACACCCTCTGTGAGGCTTTCGTAGCCAACAAGACTTATATGGAGCGTGCCATCCAGGTGGTCCGCTATCACGGTGACTGTCAGTTTGCACAGGGCGGAAGTGCCGAAGACGTGCTTCAGACCTTGAAGAAATATGGTATCTGCCCCATCGACGCAATGCCTTTCCCCGGCTCACTCTACGGTGACTCCCTGAACAACTTCAACGAGTTCTTCGGCGTGCTGGAGCCGTATGTGGCCGCTGTTGCCAAGAGCGATGCCAAGAAGATCAGCAAAGCCTGGAAGACTGGTATGCAGGGTATCCTCGACGCTTATCTGGGCAAGTGCCCTGAGAAGTTCACCTACGAGGGCAAGGAATATACCCCGAAGAGTTTCATGGCTTCACTGGGTATCAACCTCGACGACTATGTGAGCATCACCAGCTATACCCACCATCCCTTCTACACAGCCTTCGCCGTAGAGGTGCAGGATAACTGGCGCTTCCCTCTGAGCTACAATGTGCCGATGGACGAGATGATGCAGATCATCGACAACGCCATCAACAACGGCTATACCGTGGCTTGGGGCGGTGATGTATCGGAGGACGGATTCACCCGTAAGGGTCTGGCCTATGCCATCGACGACAAGAAGACTCAGAGCCTTCAGGGCAGCGATATGGCCAAGTGGTTGAAGATGACTGCTTCAAAGAAGCGTGACATCATCGACTCATTAGGTGTTACAGTACCTGAGGTCGTTCCTACACAGGAGATGCGCCAGGAGCGTTTCGACAACTGGGAGCTGACCGACGATCACGGCATGCACATCTTCGGTTTGGCCAAGGATCAGAACGGCAAGGAGTACTATATGGTACAGAACTCATGGGGTGAGACAGGCGACTACAAGGGTGTCTGGTATATGACTAAGGCCTTCATTGCTGCCAACACCATGGACTTCCTGATTAACAAGAACGCCATTCCTGCTGACATCAGAAAGAAGCTCGGCCTCTAAGCGGAAAGAATAAAAAAGAAATATAAATGCATTTCAAATGGAATTACGAACCACCTACATCAGAACGACAGACGGCAGCTAAAGAGCTGGGAGATAAGATCGGAATGAGTCCGATCCTTGCCGACCTGCTCATTCAGCGGGGCATCAAGACGGAGAGCGCTGCAAAGCGCTTCTTCCGTCCCATGTTAAGTGAACTGATTGACCCGTTCCTGATGAACGACATGGACATGGCAGTTGACAGACTGAACGACGCGATGGGGCGCAAAGAGCGCATCATGGTGTATGGCGATTACGATGTCGATGGATGTACGGCGGTAGCTTTGGTTTATAAGTTTCTTCAGCAGTTCTATTCCAACATTGAGTATTATATCCCCGACCGTTATGAGGAGGGGTATGGTATCAGCAGAAAAGGAATAGACCATGCGAAAGAAGCTGGTGTAAGACTGGTGATTGTGCTCGACTGCGGTATTAAGGCTGTCGAGGAAATCAAGTATGCCAAGAGTCAAGGCATAGATTTCATCATCTGCGACCATCATGTGCCGGATGATGAGATGCCTGAGGCTGTGGCTATTCTCAACCCCAAGCGCACAGACTCCACCTATCCCTTCAAGGATCTCTGTGGCTGTGGCGTGGGGTTCAAGTTTATGCAGGCGTTTGCCAAGAACAATGGTATTCCTTTCTCAAGACTGATTCCCCTACTCGATTTGTGTGCAGTGAGTATCGCGGCAGACATCGTACCCATCATGGGCGAGAACCGCATCCTGGCCTTCCATGGTCTGAAGCAGTTGACAACGAGTCCGTCGGTGGGTCTGAAGTCGATTATCGACATCTGCGGTCTGACTGGGCGTGAGATTACGATGAGTGATATCGTGTTTAAGATCGGGCCACGCATCAACGCCTCCGGACGTATGCAGAACGGTACGGAAGCGGTGGATCTGCTGGTGGAGCGTGACTTTGAGAAGGCACTGGCAGAGGCCAGCCACATCAACGAGTACAATGAACAACGTAAGGATGTGGATAAGCAGATGACGGAAGAGGCCAACCAGATTGTGGAGAAACTCGAGAGTCAGGAACATCAGTCGAGTATCGTGCTCTACGATGAGAACTGGAAGAAGGGCGTGATAGGTATCGTAGCCTCAAGACTCACGGAACTCTATTACCGTCCGACAGTGGTACTGACGAAATTCAATGGTGTGGCTACCGGTTCTGCACGCAGTGTGGCAGGCTACGACCTCTATGATGCCATTAAGAGCTGTCGCGACCTGCTGATGAACTTTGGCGGACATACCTACGCTGTGGGACTCACACTGAGAATCGAAAATATCCCCGAGTTCCGTCGCCGCTTCCAGAAATATGTCAGCGAGCATATCCTGCCGGAGCAGACGGAAGCCACGCTGGATATCAACGCCGTGGTTGACTTCAAGGAGGTAACCAAGAAACTGCATAACGACCTGAAGAAGTTTGCACCTCATGGTCCTGACAACCCCAAGCCCCTGTTCTGCACACGCAACGTGTATGACTATGGCACATCAAAGGTGGTAGGTCGTCAACAGGAACACATCAAACTGGAACTGGTGGATTCGAAGTCGAGTAACGTACTCAATGGTATTGCCTTCGGACAGAGCGATTCAGCAAGATTCATCAAGTCGAAACGTTCGTTTGACATCGTCTATACCATCGAGGACAATATCTACAAACGTAACGAAGTACAGTTGCAGATAGAAGACATCAAGCCTTCTGATGAGGTATCGGGAGATTCTTAAACAGTACTGGGGCTATGATGATTTCCGAGGGATTCAGCAGGAGATCATCGAGTCGATCGGCAGCGGACATGACACATTAGGCCTGATGCCGACAGGTGGAGGTAAGTCGATTACTTTCCAAGTGCCGGCATTGGCACAGGAGGGAACGTGTATCGTCATCACCCCTCTGATTGCCCTCATGAAAGATCAGGTGGACAACCTGAGGCGTAGGGGCATCCGGGCTGCTGCCATCTACTCAGGACTGACCCGTGAGGAGATTGTCACCACCCTCGAGAACTGTATCTTTGGCGATATCCGTATCCTGTATGTGTCGCCAGAGCGTCTCTCCTCAGATCTTTTCCAGACGAAGCTACGACATATGCACGTGAGTTTCATCACCGTTGACGAGGCGCATTGTATCTCGCAATGGGGATATGATTTCCGTCCGTCGTATTTAGAGATTGCCAAAATCCGCAAACTCGCACCTCATGCCCCTGTGCTGGCCCTTACCGCCACAGCCACCCCCGCCGTCGTACAGGATATCCAGGAAAAGCTGGCTAGCTCGGCTAGTCCGGCTAGTTTCAAAATTTTTCGAATGTCCTTCGAAAGAACCAACCTCGCCTATGTGGTGCGAAAAGCCCACGACAAGCGCGAGCAGCTGCTGCATATCCTGAACAGCATGAAAGGCACAGCCATCGTCTATGCCCGTAGCAGGAAACGCACCAAGGAGTTTGCCGACCTGCTGAATGAGGCGGGTATCACCGCCACCTTCTATCATGCAGGCCTCGACAGCGTCGTAAAAGACGAGAGACAAAGAGACTGGCAACGGGATAAGGTGCGGGTGATGGTGGCAACGAATGCCTTTGGCATGGGTATCGACAAACCCGATGTGAGACTCGTCATCCACATGGATTGTCCAGACAGCATAGAGGCCTATTTCCAAGAAGCAGGACGTGCCGGACGTGACGGCAGGAAAGCGTATGCGGTCTTGCTCTATAACGATGCAGACCACCGTAAACTCGAGAAGCGCATCGCCGACACCTTCCCCGAGAAAGCCTATATCAAACAGGTGTATGAGCACCTGGCCTATTATTATCAGATCGGTGTGGGCTCAGGCTATAACCACACCTTTGAATATAACATCGACGAGTTCTGTCATACCTATCATCACTTCCCCATTCAGGTGGATTCTGCATTAAAAATCCTGAATCGCGCCGGCTACATTGAATATACGGAGGAACAGGACAACCAGGCAAGGGTGATGTTCACCGTCAGCAGAAACGACCTCTACCGATTGGAGAACAACACCCCCAATGAAGACAAGGTGATTACGGCGTTACTGCGTAACTATGGGGGACTGTTTACCGACTACAACTATATCGACGAGAGTTTCATCGCCAGTCAGACGGCTCTCCAACCACAACAGCTCTATCTGATTCTGAAAAGCCTCAGTCAGCGGCATATCCTGCATTTCATCCCTCAGAAAAAGACACCCTATATCCGCTATATGCAAAGGCGTGAGGATATGGAGCACGTTCAGCTGCGCCCTGAGGTGTATGAGGAAAGAAAGGCACAGTTCAGCGAACGCATCCACAAGATGATAGGCTATGCCACCAACGATGATGTATGTCGCAGCAGACAGCTGCTCGACTATTTCGGAGAGAAGAGCCGTAAGGACTGTGGTCAGTGCGACGTGTGCCTGAGCCATCGGGCAGAAGGACTGGTATCAGAGCCCCGTCTGAACGAAGCGATGGACAGCATCCTTACCCTGTTGGCTGATGGGAAGCCCCACCCCATCACAGAGTTACGCGGCATCCAGTTGCCTACCGACGAACTGGATGCCGCGCTATCCTATCTCATGAAAGAGGAACACATCTGTCAGTCAGACGGGTTCCTCAAAAAACTCTAAATCAGAAATCCAGCTTCAGCTGGCGCTCATCTTTATTGTCATATTCATGGCAATAGCTGCTGCCATCGAAGCAGTGGGTGCAGACCCTACATTTCGGAAGTCCGATACTCTCTATCAGATCCTCCAACTTTGCGAACTTCAGAGTGGTGAGTCCCAGGCGCTTGGCTATCTCTGCCACCATACGCTGATACTCCGGAGAATCAGTCTGCGCATATTTCTCGAGGTTCTTCTTGTCGTCGCCTTCAAAGTCCTTGATGATACGACGCGTAATCAGCTCCATATCACTCTTGGAAGAGGTAAAGCCGATAAACGGACAGCCATAGACCAGAGGGGGACATGAGATACGGCAGTGAACCTCCTTGGCACCATACTCGAAGAAAGTCCTCACATTATCCTTCAACTGGGTACCACGTACGATAGAGTCATCGCAGAACACCACGCGCTGATCTTTCAGCAAAGCAGGATTAGGAATCAGCTTCATCTTCGCCACCAAAGCACGGCGCTCCTGATTGCCAGGTGTGAACGAACGGGGCCATGTAGGGGTATATTTCAGAACGGAACGCTTGTATGGCACCCCCTTACCCTCGGCATAACCCAAGGCCATACCGACACCAGAGTCAGGTACACCACAAACGCTGTCCACCTCTGTGTCATCGTTCTCACCCATCTTCTTACCGTTGGCCTCACGCACAGCCTCCACATTGATACCATTATAGTCGGATGCCGGGAAGCCATAATATACCCACAGGAAAGAGCATATCTGCTCACGCTTGAACGGCTCCTGCAGCACCTCCATCGAGTCGGCTGTTAAGAAGACGATCTCGCCAGGACCTAAGTCTCTGACGCGGTGATAGTCAAGATTCGGAAAACTCGTGGTCTCGCTCGAAACAGCATAAGCACCGTCTTTCTTGCCGATCACGATAGGCGTACGCCCCAGGAAGTCACGGGCTGCGATAATACCTTTCTCCGTAAGGATCAGCATCGAGCAAGAGCCCTCTATCTTCCTATATACCAGATTGATACCTTCAACAAAGGTGCGCCCCATATTGATAAGCAACGCCACAAGTTCAGTCTGGTTGATAGTGTTTGCAGAATACTCACTGAAGTGCATACGACGATCGAGCAGCTCCTGGGCAATCTCTTCTAAGTTGTTGATCTTAGCCACTGTCACTACAGCATAGCGCCCCAGATGTGAGTTGACGAGGATGGGCTGCGGGTCTGTGTCACTGATGACGCCAATACCTTGATGGCCGGAGAAAGAGTCGAGCTCATCCTCGAACTTGGAACGGAAATAGTCACGTTCCAGATTGTGGATCTTACGACTGAAGCCCTTCTCCTCATCATATGTTACAAGACCTGCGCGACGTGTTCCAAGGTGTGAGTTATAGTCTGTGCCGTAAAACAGGTCGTTGATACAAGAACGAAGCGATACCTTCGAGTGCTGGCTTACGCTGCCCCTCTATTTCTATCCTGAAATCAATTTCTGCTTTGCAGATGCCGCGCAGATTCTGGATATTGTGTAGTTTAGTGACCAGACGAACCTTTGAGCCAGTGATGACGGGCTGTCCGAAGCGCATCTTATCCATACCATAGTTCACAAGCATCTTGATATTGTTTACCTCAATGATCTGATCCCACATATACGGCAGCAAAGAGAGCGTCAGATAGCCGTGGGCAATGGTGCTCTGATACTGGCTCTCTTTCTTGGCACGCTCCACATCAACATGGATCCACTGGTGATCGAGTGTGGCATCGGCAAAGAGGTTGATACGATCCTGATCTACTAACAGCCACTCAGAAGCTCCGAGCTCCTCACCGAGGTGGGCTGCAAATTCATCATACGAATTAATTACTAACTTTCCCATTATAGTTGATTAAAAAGAAGCGCGGGGGCGCTCGTTTTGCGTCCCCGCGTTCCTATGATTATACGTCTTGATTCTCTGGGCGAAGTTTGCGTACGGTCTCACCGGCACGCCACATCTCCTGATTACGCATGGCCTCAAGCTCCTTCTCAAGACCTGCACGGTAGTCGGGCTTAGAGTTGGCGTCGATAGTGATCTGCGCCTCGTTACCAGTCTGTACAGAGTAGTACAGCCACTCCATCACAGGCTTGATGGCATCGTGGAAACGGGGAGCCCAGTCGAGTGCACCACGCTGAGCGGTGGTAGAGCAGTTGGCATACATCCAGTCCATACCCTTAGCGCCGAAGAGCGGGCCAAGGCTCTGGGTGAGCTCCTCAACGGTCTCGTTGAAAGCCTCCGAGGGAGAGTGTCCGTGCTCACGGAGCACCTCATACTGAGCCAGCAGCAGACCCTGGATAGCACCCATCAGTGAGCCACGCTCACCAGTGAGGTCAGAAGTAGCCTCGCGCTGGAAGGTTGTCTCGAACATATAGCCGGCACCGATACCGATACCGAAGGCCAGTGTCTTCTCTGTAGCCTTGCCAGTAGCATCCTGATAAACAGCATAAGAGCAGTTCAGACCACGACCCTCGCAGAACATCGTGCGGAGAGAAGTACCAGAACCCTTAGGAGCTACCATGATCACATCAACATCCTTCGGGGGAACCACACCTGTGCGATCGCTCCAATTGATAGCGAAGCCATGAGAGTAATACAGCGTCTTACCAGGCTTCAGATATTTCTTGATGGTAGGCCACTGCTGAATCTGACCAGCATCAGAGAGCAACATGCAGAGGATAGTACCCTTCTCTGCTGCCTCCTCGATAGAGAACAGAGTCTCACCTGGTACCCAACCGTCGGCTACAGCCTTGTCATAGGTCTTACCCTGACGCTGTCCAACAATGACATTGAATCCATTATCGCGAAGGTTACAAGCCTGTCCTGGACCCTGAACACCATAACCGATCACCGCGATAGTCTCATTCTTCAATACTTCACGTGCTTTCTCCAAAGAGAATTCCTTGCTGGTGACTACAGTTTCAACAACGCCACCAAAATTCATTTCTGCCATTTTACTTTTAATTTAAATGTTAATATTCTCCCTGCGTTCCATGCCAGTCCTACTCGAGAACCGTCGTCTTACCGTCCGCTCCCACCCTACTCGAGGGCACAACAAGGGGTTAACTAATTGAAATCGGTTGCAAAATTAATCATTTGACATGACATAGCCAAATTTTTAATTAAAAAAACGTCACTTTGCTCCTGCAAGTTTCTACATTATCATCCTTGCAGATACGCACGCAGTATTCTTTCTCAGCAATTTGCTCTTTGTAGAATGACAATCTGTCGCCCTGATGAGCCTCTGCCACATAGGCAATCTCGAAACGCTTGATGGCATGCTCCCGATACCAGTCGATATCCCACAGGTCCAGCACATGCTCGATATACTTCACCGAGTTGATATGCCCGTTGATATCCACATCATTATAATAGGTATCGATGGCACGCACCAGTTCGGCATCATTGTCCATCTTCACACGCCCACCCTTATCTATCGGGCACTCCTTATCCTTCACAATCCATTTGTCGATGGCTCCGTTGTCGATGGCGTAGATATCCGTCGGCTGACGCGTCTCCGTATCGATCATCGCCCAGATTGAGCGTCCGAAACCAAAAACCTTTCCATCCTCCCCTACTACACGGAAGTTACGACTCGTGAAATAGCGCATTGCACTCTCCACCCACGTCTCCACCTTAAACTTCGTGTACATCTTGGGCATCTCCTCCATCTCGATAGCGAGTCGAGAGAGCACCCATGAGCGGTTGATTGTCAACAGATACCGCATGCCGAAGCCACGATCCGTCGAGTGGAAATCCGCCGCATTCAGCATGTTGTTCCCCAGATGTCCCATCATGAGCCGCTGCGAGAAATCGCAATGAAACGGCTCCGCCATAAAATCGTATATACCTATTTTATCCATGTTATGTACGCTATTATTCTTTGCAAGAGTGCAAAGATAG
>ONAE01000060.1 GCA_900315695.1 uncultured Prevotella sp.
TAATTCTGCTGGATGTTTCTTATAGAGTAAGGACAAAATCATCGCATTTAACGCTACCGATTTACCCTGACCTGTTGAGCCTGCCATAAGAATGTGAGGTGCTTTGGTTAGGTCGAACATAAAAACTTCATTGGTAATGGTCTTACCTATTGCACAAGGCAACTCCATCGTTGTTTCTTGGAATTGTTTTGTGTTTAGAATACTTTCCAAAGGAACAACAGAGGGACGTATATTGGGCACTTCTATACCGATGGATCCTTTACCCGGTATAGGAATTAGAATCTGAACATCATGAGATCTTAACGCTAAAGCTATATCATCCTCTAATCCTCTTAACTTAGAGGCATTCATGCCAGGATAAAGAGTAATTTCATATAGCGTGATTCTGGGCCCAACGGTGGCTTTAATAGAAGATATTTCTATGCCAAAGTTTCGCAAAGTTTCTACAATACGATTTTTATTGGTTTGTTGCTCTTCCGTATTGTCGTATGGTGTACCGTCAAAATCATACTTCTTTAGTAAATCAATAGTAGGATAATTATAGTCTTCCAAATCCTTTTTGGGATCGTATGGCATTGAGATATCACCATAGCTAATATCACTATGATTATCTTCTTGATTAACAGGTATATGGTGTGTATTATGCTGAGAGACTACAGGACCTCCATACTGTTGTTCTTCTTTGCCGACATTTGAAGTAATTTCTTGTCCTCCATTATTTTGCGATTCTTGTTGTATTCCTATTGAACTATGTATAGAGCTATCGACTTTATCTCTTCTATACAATCCTGTTCCTGGGATGCCTGTATTAACATATGTCCCATTAGGACCTATTGATACATTTGCACCTTTAGGGCCAATATTTATACCTAAACCACTTTTACTAATATTAATGTAAAAGCCAGGAAATATCTTTATGCGTTTTCGAAATCTCCATCCCATATAATCTAACTATTCCTAACAGATTCCATAAATTTCTTATTGAATAACTCCTCCACGCCAACATTCAATAGTTTTGAGATCCTTGCTAAAGTCTCAATATCTGGCTGAGAAGAATTGGTGCACCATTTTGAAACGGTGGATGGATTTACCCCCAATGCTTCTGATAGCCATTTGCTGGTTTTCTTCTGCTCTACGAGCACAATTTTTAGGCGATTTACGTCTTGCATATCTTTCAGATTTATTATTTGGGTGTAAAGATAGTGAAAACTATTCATTCTACAAAGAAGACGGTTCTATTTTTAGAGTTTTTTATGAACATATGCCACAATAGCTGTTGCCTATTATTTCCTTTTGCTTGACATACTGCAAAGAGTTTCCGTTGAAGGGTGTAGCCTTGAGCAAGCTCGGCAGACATTAGGTCTTCTCTCCTTGAATTGTTATTTCATAGAACGGGATTTTTAGAATGAGCTTATCTGGAAATCATGATGTACCTTTGCCTGCAAATTTCAAAAACGAAAAAGACATGGAAGTAATATCAATTGAGCGCAGTACCTACGAGGTAATCGGCTTGCCGTTTCGCTCGTCGAAGAACTGCTGACGAGCTTCAAAAGCGTCATCACTAAGATGAAGGAGATGGCTAAATGAGGTTACGATTTGGCAACCTAACTCCTTCACCAATCCTCCCCAATTTGCTTTCTCCTTCAATTTGAACTTCCTCGTTTTTCCCTTGATTGCCTTTATTTCAGGCCGAAATGCGTTAATCTTCTAAAATCACTTCGCTTTTACAAGCTTTTTATGTAACTTTGACATCAGAGATGGCGAACTTACTCTGTCTCGACATAAAAAAGATTAAAATCTTTTGTTCTGCTCTCGACTTTTCGTAACTTTGTACCCGATATGATAGACAGAGCGACGATAGATAAGATCATGGACGCCACGAATATCGTGGATGTGGTGGGGGAGTTTGTGACTCTCCGCAAGGCTGGCGTGAACTATAAGGGGCTGTGTCCGTTTCACGATGACAAGACACCGTCGTTTATGGTCTCCCCGTCGAAGCAGATCTGTAAGTGTTTTGCCTGTGGTGAGGGCGGTACGGCCATCAACTTCCTGATGAAGCACGAGCAGATCACCTATCCCGAGGCCCTGCGCTGGCTGGCGAAGAAATATAATATCGAGATTCAGGAAAAAGAGCTCACCGACGAGGAGAAGAAGGAGCAGAGCGACCGCGAGTCGATGTTCATCGTGAACGACTGGGCGATGCACTATTTCCAGGACGTGATGAAGAATGAACCCGACGGTCTCGCCATCGGTAAGCAGTATTTCCGCAGTCGTGGCATCCGCGATGACATCATCGAGAAGTTTAACCTGGGTTATGCGCTGAACAAACGCGACGCTCTGGCACTAGCTGCCAAGAAGGCCGGCTATCAGGCTGAATATCTGGAAAAGACAGGGCTCTGCATCAAGGGCGAAAAGGGACTGCACGACCGCTATGCGGGGCGCGTGATCTTTCCCTGGCTGAACGTGAGCGGTAGGGTGGTGGCCTTCGGTGGCCGACTGCTCGACTCGCGAACGAAGGGGGTGCAGCAGAAATATGTGAACTCGCCCGACTCGGAGATCTATCATAAGGAGCGGGAGCTCTACGGACTCTTCCAGGCGAAGAAGGCCATTGCGAAGGAAGAACGTGTGTATATGGTGGAGGGGTACACCGACGTGATTGCCATGCACCAGTGTGGCGTGGAGAATGTGGTGGCCAACTCGGGCACAGCACTCTCTAAGCATCAGATCAGACTCCTGCGTCGTTTCACACAGAACATCACCCTTCTGTATGACGGCGACGAGGCTGGTATCCATGCAGCCATGCGAGGTGCCGACATGCTGTTGGCGGAGGGTATGAAAGTGAAGGTGCTGCTCCTGCCCGACGGCGACGATCCCGACTCGTTCAGCAGGAAGCACTCGGCTCAGGAACTGAAAAACTATATCGAGCAGAACCAGACCGACTTCATCGATTTTATGGCCCGTTTGACGGTGGAGCCTGTGACTGACCCTGTGAAGCGTAGCGAGGCTATCGGTGGCATCATCAAGAGCATCTCGGTGATCCCTGAGGAGGAAAAGCTGTTGCGCTCAACCTATATCAGTCAACTGTCCCAGCGTTTTGGTATCAAGGAACAGACGCTGATAGACACGATGAACAACATGATACGCCAGGCAGAGGATGAGAAGGAAAAGGAACGGGAACGGGCGAGAAACGGTGAGGCTGCCACCGCTACCGCCACAGAGCCGACAGGACCTGCACCGGCGCTGAACGCCAACCTGCTGGCAGCTGTCTCTTCGTCCGACGAGGTGGAACGGCTGCTGATCCAGTCGGTGATCCGTGACGGCGAGAAGGTGATCTATGAGAATGTGGAGACCGACAGCGGCGAACTGATCAATCTGACCGTGGCGCAGTATATCAGCTATGACTTGGGACAGGACAACCTGACTTTCCACGACCCCCGCTACAATCAGATCTTGGAGGAGGCGGTGGCTCATAGTGGGGAAGAGGGATTCAAGGCTGAGACCTACTTCTTAAAACATCCTGACGTGAATATCAGTGCACTGGCTGTGGAGCTTGCGATCGACAGGCATCAGCTGGGCAAGGGTTTCCAGTTGAAAGAGCGTGAAGGCAGTCTGAAACAGCATGTGCTCCATCTGGTGCTCGACCTGCGACTCGACATCATCGAGAAGCGACTGAAAGACATACAGAAGAGGCTCAAGGAGGCGGGCAGTAACATGGAACTTGTGACACCATTACTTGAGGAATATAAGGATACCCAACTGATACGCGACGCACTGGCGCGGCAGCTGGGGAATAACCTGGTGAAATAGTATGCATTGGCTGAATGGTATATTCATTGTCTGGCAGGTGATAGCCATTGTGGCTGTCATCCATGTGATCATGGATAACCGTCAGCCTGCCAAGACGATGGCCTGGGCACTGGTGATCTGGTTTGTGCCGGTGGTAGGATTGGTGTTCTATCTCTTCTTCGGTATCAACACCCGCAAGGAACGGCATGTGAGTGAGCGAAGCATGACTTTCCTGACCAAGCGTTCGATGCTGGAGTTTGCCGAACAGCATAACCTGCGGCTGCCCGAGCGTCAGAAACCTCTGATTGACCTGTTCGTGAACCAGAACCTGGCATTACCGTTCAAGGATAATGAGGTGGAGATCTATACCGACGGCTATGCGTTTTTCCCGGCCCTGTTGGCTGCTATCCATGAAGCGAAGAGCCACATTCATTTGGACATGTATATCTTTGTCGATGATGCTTTAGGCTACCTTGTGTCTGATGCCCTGATCGCGAAGTCGAGAGAGGGTGTGGAGGTCAGGGTGATCTACGACGATGTGGGTTGTTGGAATGTGAGTCATCGCTTTTTCGAGCGGATGCGTGAAGAGGGTATCGAGGTGGCCTCGTTCATGCCCGTACGTTTCCCGTCGTTCACGAGTAAGGTGAACTACCGTAACCACCGTAAGATCATCGTCATCGACGGTCGTGTGGGTTTCATCGGCGGCATGAACATTGCCCTGCGCTATGTGAAAGGTTCCGAGGGACATGCCTGGCGCGACACGATGCTGAGGGTGAAGGGCGGTGCTGTGGCAGCACTGCAGAGGGCCTTTCTCGTGGATTGGTATTTCGTGGATCGTACACTGCTCTCCGACCGGAAGTACTATCCGCGTGCCGAACGGGAGAACGACTGTCTGGCGCAGGTGGTGACCAGCGGTCCTGTGACACCCTATCCGGAGATCATGCAGGGATATGTGCGTATCATCATGGGAGCCCGTCGTTACCTTTATATAGAGACACCTTATTTCCTGCCCAACGAGTCGGTGCTTTTTGCCCTGAAGACGATAGCCATGGCGGGTGTGGATGTGAGGGTGCTCTGTCCGCGTTACAGCGATGCGAAGTTCGTGGAGTGGGCCAGTCGCAGTTATCTGCGCGAGGTTGCTGAGGCTGGTGTGAAGGTGAGCCTCTATGAGGCCGGGTTCCTGCACTCGAAGCTGATGGTATGCGACGATGCCGTCGCCACCTGCGGTTCTACGAACCTCGACTTCCGTAGTTTCGAGAATAATTTCGAGGCGAACATCTTCTTCTATGACGAGGCTGTGGCCCTTAGGATGAAACAGCTGTTCATGGAAGACCTCGGACAGGCCGTGCCTTTGGAAAAGGCATCAGAGCGGATGAGAAACGGATTCTTCGTGAGATTGTGGGAAAGCGTCACCAGGATGCTTTCACCGTTATTCTGACATTCTGAAAATCGAGAAGTTTACGCTACCATAACTGCGGTGCTCCACAAAATGGGGATCACCCGAGAAGTCGTGGTCCTTACCATGCTCGAACACAAAAACGCCATCGGGCTTCAAGAGCCCTTTCTCAAAGATGAGACCAGGGATGGTGGGCAGTTCCTTCAGGGAATAGGGCGGATCGGCGAAGATGAAGTCGAACTGCTGTTTGCATGACTTGATGAAACGGAACACGTCGCCGCGGATGGGCAGTACGTTGGCATCGTCGAGTTTCTTCAGACAGTCCTGGATGAAACGGTGATGGTCACGATCCATCTCTACGCTGATGACATGGGCACAACCGCGCGAGGCGAGTTCGAGAGTGATGCTGCCCGTACCAGAGAAGAGGTCGAGGGCGGTGGTGCCTTCAAAGTCGATGTAGGCGTTGAGCACATTGAAGATGTTCTCTTTGGCAAAGTCGGTTGTGGGCCTTGCCTTGAATGACCTCGGAATATCGAAGTGACGTCCTTTGTATCTGCCTGTGATGATTCTCATCTACCTTTCACTAATAAGGTCATCAGATCGTAGGGCATGCCAACGATCTTCGTGACGGGTGACTCCTGGAAATCGGCCACGGGATTGATCACGTAGGCTTTCTGGAGATAGCGTTTCAGTTCTTGTATGAGCCATGCCTGCTCTGGGATGTCGCCTGCGAGATGTAACTCGTCGTGCTCGTTTTCCAAATGAAGCTGTTTCCAGACATAGAGCAGGAAGTAGAGCGCATCGTAGGCATGACTGACCTCAAACGAGTTGCAGTACTTGAAGCGGTTCTGCTGGAAGCTGAACAGGTCGAGGTGCTTGCCGTGGAAATAAGCGTAGAGCTTGTTGCGGGGGCCAGTGAAGCTGCGCTGGTGAAGATGGTGCCATACGGGTGTCATCGACTGAATATACTGCACATGGTCGAACCGGTCGTTAAGCACGCTGTTCAGATCTTTGTTGACGGCAAAGAGGCAGACGGTTTTCAGATCGGGCAGTACGTTGTAGCGCACGATGTGTTGCACTTGTTCTTTTGCAGGGAAAGCATAATCGAAGAGCGTTTTGATGTCGTCTTCATCAAACTGCTCGATGGGAACCAGCATCTGTGGGGTATCCAACAGCACGTCGGCATGGTTGAGGTCAGATGCCACTACGTTCTTGAATGCCTCGCGCAGGTTAACGGCCATTGCGATGCCTGCCTTCACGATGTATGGCTCATAGATGACGGGCTGTGTCGCGTCCGAAGAATTGAACGTGGCGAATGAGAGGCTGTTCCTCCCGATGCGTAGGGTTATTTTCCGTTTGTCCATCATCTAAGCATTCAACACACTGGCCACGCAGACTGCCAAAAGTCCCGCAGCAATGAGAGCCAGTATAATATTGATCAGTCGATTATTGCTTTGCATATCGGGTGCAAAGATACAACTTTTTTTTGATGTTAAGGGTTTAATGCTTATTTTTTCGTAACTTTGTGGCCAAAATGATACAAGACGAACTTAAATATCGCATTATTCAGGTCTTGGGACTATCACCGACTCCAGAGCAGGCGCAGGCACTCGATGTGTTCACTCAGTTTATGACTGACCGTGATGACCAGGTGGTGATGATCCTGCGCGGTTCTGCCGGTACGGGTAAGACCACGTTGGCAGGTGCCATCGTCAAGGCGATGGCTGCCCTGAAGCAGAAACTCATCCTACTCGCCCCCACAGGCCGTGCAGCGAAAGTCTTTTCCCTGAATGCAGGTCATGCTGCCTATACCATCCACCGGCGTATCTACCGCCAGAAGTCGGCAGGCGACCTCTCTGCCTTCAACCTGAATGATAACCTGAACCGCGATACCCTGTTTATCGTTGATGAGGCTTCGATGATTGCCAACCTCGGCCTCGGCGAGACAGCCTTTGGTTCGGGTTGTCTGCTCGACGATCTGATGCAGTTCGTTTATAACGGACAGAATTGTAGGCTGCTGCTGATTGGTGACCGTGCCCAGTTACCGCCGGTGGGTGAGGAGGAGAGTCCGGCCCTGTCGGCTCATGTGCTTCGTGGCTATGGGATGCGGGTGTATGAGACAGATCTGAATCAGGTGCTACGGCAGAGTGAGGACTCTGGTATTCTGTGGAATGCCACGATGATCCGCAACCTGTGGCGTGGAGAGGCTGGTATGGTCAGGCTGCCCAAGATCTGTTTCCACGGCTTTACCGATATCCAGGTGGTGATGGGCAATGAACTGGTTGATAACCTCTCCTCAAGTTACTACCATGCGGGGATGGACGAGACCATCGTCATCACGCGCAGTAACAAACGGGCAAACATCTATAACCAGGGCATCCGCAACATGGTGCTCGATCGTGACGAGGAACTCTGTCGCGGTGACCTGCTGATGATTGTGAAGAATAACTATTTCTGGACGGATGGGGCGAAGGAAATTCCCTTCCTCGCCAATGGCGACCGAGCTGTGGTGCAGCGCGTCAGGAATGTTCACGAACTCTATGGCTTCCGCTTTGCGGAGGTGACGATGACACTGCCCGATTACGACGACTACGAGCTGACGGCTACCGTCTGTCTGGACACGCTGACCACCGAGGCTCCAGCCCTGACACACGAGCAACAGGAGCAGTTGTTTAATGCGGTAATGGAGGATTATGCGGACTTTACGGTGAAGACAGAGCGCATCAAAAAACTGAAGAGCGATCGTTATTACAATGCTCTTCAGATCAAGTTCTCCTATGCCGTGACCTGCCATAAAGCCCAGGGCGGGCAGTGGGCACATGTGTATCTGGATCAGGGTTATATGACGGATGACATGCTCACACCCGACTATATCCACTGGCTCTATACCGCCTTTACACGAGCCACCGAGCAGCTCTATCTCGTAAACTGGCCTGCGGCACAAAAACAATAAATCCCGACAGTTGCCGGGATTCATTGCATAAATCTTAGTAAGTCACCTTAGGTTCAAGTTCCTTGGCCTGGTCGATCATCTTCTGAATCTCACTCACGGCAGGAACGCGGTTGCAGATGTTCTTGGCAGCGTTGGTCTCCTCCAACTTCGGCTGCAGGTTCTCTGCCACGCGGTGACGGAACTCCTTCACGGTGTCAACACCGGCAGCTTCGAGCAACTCGGCAAACTGAGGACCTACACCGTTGATGCGGAACAGGTCAGCATGGTTGGTCCACTTCAGAATCAGTTTCTCGCTGATGCCTGTCTCTTCAGCCAGAGCCTTACGTCCCTTCGGGGCAGCACACTTCTCAAGCAATTCGCTTACTTTGTTAATACCAGCGGCAATGAGTTTCTCTGCATAAACATCGCCAATACCTTCAATGTCAATAATCTTGTAATCCATAATCTGAAAGTTTTTAGTGATCGATAAATGGTTATGATGGTGCAAATATACAAAATAATTGTGTAACCAGTATATATTTTCAAGGATTTTTTTTACTTTTGCAGAAAAATAATCGTTAAATGATGATCGTACTATATATTACAATAGGTGTGGCGGTAGGTGCAGTGGTGACTTACCTCATGATGGACAAGCGGATGGATGCTGTGAACATCGCTTCCGGGAAGAAGGATATCGAACTATCAATGAAAGGTGAACAACTAAACATTGCCACCAGCCGAGTGAACCATTTGGAGGCGGAGAACAGGGAGCTTCATGCGAAGGCAGAGAGCCAAGGCAGGGAACTGGAACTGGTGCGCCAACAGATGGATGAGGAATTGAAACGTAACGAGGAGCGGTTTAAGAATATGGCACAGCAGCTGATGGAGAGCAGTGCCCAGAAACTGAAAGCCCAGAACACCGAGGCGATGACGGGTATCACCCAGCCGCTGAAGGATGCCATCGACAAAATGCAGAAAGCCATCTCGGAGAATCAGAAGGAGAGTGCTGCCCATTCGGCTTCCTTCCGTGAACAGATCCAGCAGATGATGCAACAGACACAGCAGTTGGGTGAGCGTGCCGAAAGCCTGACCAACGTGCTGCGGCGCGACAATAAGGTGAGCGGCAATATGGGTGAGATTATCTTAGGCGATCTGCTCGCCAGTCAGGGGCTGACAGAGGGCATCCACTATGAGGTGCAGGCACGTCTGCGCGACGAGCTGGGACGTCCGCTGAAAAATGATGAGACGGGGCGCGAGATGCAGCCCGACGTGATCCTGCATTATCCGCAGGGACAGGATGCCATCGTTGACTCGAAGGTGTCGCTTGTGGCGTATGAGAAGTATGTGAATGCTGAAACGCCAGAAGAGAAGGAACGATACTTGCAGGAGCATATCAAGAGTGTGCGCAGTCATGTGAACGAACTGGCGCGTAAGGACTATTCGAAATATATCAAGAACGGGCGAGAGACGGTTGACTTTGTGATCATGTTCGTACCCTTTGAGTCGTCGTTGCAGTTGGCACTGGCAAATGATCCCACGCTCTGGCGTGAAGCATTCGAGAAGAAGGTGTTTGTGACGGGTGAGCAGAATCTGTTGGGTATCCTCCACATGATCCATATCGCGTGGGTACAGAACCAGCAGGCGGAGAATCAGGAGAAAGTATTCGGACTGGCCGAGCAGTTGCTTGACCGCTTGGGTGACTTCGTGAAGCGCTATCATGAACTGGGTGAGAAACTTCAAAAGACGGTGGAGGCTTATGACAATGCGAACAACAAACTCATCACGGGGCGTCAGAGTGTGGCGCAGAAGGGCCGTGAGCTGGTGGACTTGGGTGCGAAGGAAAACCCGAACCGCAAAATCCCCATGCCGGAAATAGGACTGGAGTAAAGTTAAAAAGGTACAGATGAGGATATTGGTAAGCGAAAATATTGGGGATTTTGATCTCAAGGCAGCATTAGAGGAGATTTCAGAGCAGCGGCGCGAGCAGGCCCTCAAGTTCAGGTATGAACAAGGGCAAAGACTCTGCGTGTTGGCGTACTTGTTACTGAAACAGGCACTTCGTGAGGTCTATGGTATCACAGACAACCCCCTCTTTGAATACAATGAGCACGGCAAGCCCTCGATTGTGGGACATCCTAACATCTTCTTCAACTTGAGCCATTGTAAGGAGGCAGTCATCTGTGCGGTGAGCGACCAACCTGTAGGTGTAGATGTGGAGGGTATTCGAGAATATAAGGAGTCGTTAGTCGACTATACGATGAATGACGAGGAGATTGCTCAAATCCATTCGGCAGAGGATCCTGCTGCAGCCTTCATCCGTCTCTGGACGATGAAAGAGGCCACGATGAAACTCATTGGTACGGGCATCTGCAATGACATGAAAACCGTGATCGATACGACCAGATACAAATATACCACTGTCGATCGACAGCGGTATATCTATACAATTTGCGAGAATCTTTAATTACTTAATTAAGTTGCCAAGGATGTCGCGGGTGAGCTCCTTGGTGATGGTACGTGTGGCGGCACTGGTGGCATTCTTAACCACTCTGCCTGTACTTGAGGTCCTCGACTTCGTCTTCTTACCCGTTACCTTATCACTGACATATGAGCCAAGAATGGCGGCGAGGGTAGAGGTGATGGCGGTCAGAATAGCCTTGCCTACCTTGCCCATGATACCGGGCTTCTTTTTCTCAGCTTTGACCTCTGGTTGCGGGATGTCAATCTCAGCCTGTTGCTGTTCCTGTTCTGCTAGCTGTCGGTCTGCCTCTGCCATCAGTACCTCGAAAGCACTCTCACGGTCAATGGGTGTATCGTATTTGCCATAGATACGACTCTGTTTGATGATGTCGAGACGCTGACCTTCGGTGACGGCACCGATCTGTGACAATGGGAACAGAATTTTTGCACGTTCCACAACAGCAGGGGCACCCTTGGCGTCGAGGAATGATACAAGAGCCTCACCCGTCTCCAGATTCATAATGGCCTCGTCGGTCTTAAAGGCTGGGTTGGCACGGAAAGTGTCGGCAGCGGTTTTTACGGCCTTCTGATCTTTCGGTGTATAGGCGCGCAGGGCATGCTGCACACGGTTACCAAGCTGTCCGAGGATACTCTCAGGGATGTCGGTCGGACTCTGGGTGATGAAGTAGATGCCCACACCTTTGGAGCGGATCAGGCGGATCACCTGTTCAATCTTGTCGAGCAGCGCCTTGGAGGTGCCGTCGAACAGCATGTGGGCCTCATCGAAGAAAAACACGAGTTTGGGCAACTCCATATCCCCGACTTCAGGAAGGGTGGAGTAGAGCTCGGAGAGCAACCACAACAGGAAGGTGGAATAGAGCTTTGGCTGCATCATCAGCTTGTCGGCAGCCAGCACATTCATTACACCCTTGCCATCCTCAGTCTGCATCAGGTCGTAGATGTCAAACGATGGTTCACCGAAAAACTTGTCGGCACCTTGGTTCTCCAGTTGCAGGAGGGCACGCTGAATGGCACCGACGGTGGCGGTAGAGATATTACCATATTTGGTGGTATATTCCTTGGCGTTCTTCGATACCCAGTCGAGCATCGAGCGCAAGTCCTTCAGGTCGATCAGCAACAGCCCCCGCTCATCAGCGATGCGGAACACGATGTTCAGCACACCGTCCTGGGTCTCATTGAGCTGCATCAGACGGCTCAGCAGCTGCGGTCCCATCTGCGAGATGGTGGCACGCATGGGGTGCCCCTGTTCACCAAATACGTCGAAGAAACGCACGGGACAGCTCTGAAACTCAGGATTCTCGATGCCGAATTCAGGCAGCCGCTTCTCAATGAAGCCACTCATTTTACCTACTTGTGAGATACCTGATAAGTCACCCTTCATGTCTGCCATGAAACAGGGGACTCCTGCCTGACAGAATGTCTCTGCCATGACCTGCAACGTAACGGTCTTACCGGTACCTGTGGCACCTGCTATCAGTCCGTGGCGGTTAGCCATCTTACCTGTGATACTGAGCGCACCATTGGCGCAATGGGCGATGTAAAGCCCCCTCTCCTTGTCTAACATATGATTTATAGTTTTATATTTTTCTGCAAAGATAAGAAATCCGCTCTGCTTCTGGTGGGAGCAACGGCAGAAGTAAAGGCGCAGTTCGGTCCTCAGAAGGACATGGACACGAAGTATGCAACGGAACTGATCCAGCCCGGCAGTGTGGCACCCGACTTCAAGATGCAGACACTCGACGGCAAGAAGTTCCAGTTCTCAAAGTTTGCAAAGGGTAAGACGGTGGTGCTCGATTTCTGGGCATCGTGGTGCCCCGACTGTCGTAAGGATGCCCCAGAGGTGGTGCGTATGCAGCAGGCCTACAAACAGCACGGCATCGAGTTTGTAGGCGTGTCGATGGATACCGACGTGGAGGCATGGAAAAAGGCTGTGGAGAAGTTCGGTATCACCTATCCGCAGGTGAGTGAGCTGAAGAAGTTTAAGGATACCGACATCGCCAAGGCGTATGGTGTAAAGTGGATTCCCTCGATGGTGGTGGTGGGACCCGATGGTAAGATCCAGCTCTCTACTGTCTTAACATATAAGGTGGATAAATATTTGAAGGAGTTGACCACTGGTGCCTATGTGCCTGCCCAGAAGGGAGAGCGCGTGAGCATCGACGGAGATCACGGTAAGCTGGCAGCCATTATCCAGAAGCCAGAGCTGAAGGAGGGTGAGCAGTGCCCGATGGTGGTGTTCTGTCATGGCTTTAGTGGTACGAAGGATGGTCCGATGTTCGAGCTGATCTGTGACACGTTGCAGGCCCATGGTATCGCCAGCATCCGTTTCGACTTCAATGGTCACGGACAGAGCGAGGGTGAGTTTAAGGACATGACGGTGCCCAACGAGATCGAGGATGCCAAGAAGGTGGTAGAATACGTGAGCAGCCTGCGTTACGTTGACGGGCTGGCTATCGTTGGTCATTCACAGGGTGGTGTGGTCGCTTCGATGACTGCTGGTGAACTGAGTGAGGCACTAGGTAAGCCCGCCTTTAAGGCTGTGGCACTGATGGCGCCTGCTGCCGTCCTGCGTGAGGATGCTATCAGGGGTAATACGATGGGTAAGATGTACGACCCCTTCGATCCAGGTGAGTATGTCGAGCTCTTCGGTGGCCTGAAGCTCGGTGGCAACTATATCCGTACGGCGTTCACGTTGCCGATCTACGAGACAGCTGCCAAATATCAGGGGCCTGCCATCATCGTTCATGGTAATGCCGACCGCGTAGTGCCTTATACCTATGGTGAGCGCTTCCATCAGATATGGCCAGGCAGTGAGTATGTGATGCAGGAGTATTTCGATCACGGCTTCTCACAGAACATCTACCGTTCGACCGACCTTGTTGCCCAGTTCCTGATCAACAAACTGAAATAAAAAAAGTGCTGCAGATCTGATGATTTGCAGCACTTTTTTTCGATTACGCTTATTCTTCGGGGAGTCTCATGGAGCGGGTCACATCGTAGTTGATATCCGTCAGACTATCGTTCTCATGATTGGTCAGATAGCGCTGGTAGGCCTCGTCGATTTCTGCCAGCTTTTTCTGATAGATATCCTGACTGGTCTCAAGACTCTCCTCCCGACTACGCTTGAGCATCGTGGTGACATCGGCTAAATCCTCTACCGACAGCTTGCCCTCCAATAAGGGCAGCTCTGCCATGTAAATCGCACATTCCTTCTCAATCTCGACATTACACTCTTCATAGAACAATTTGGCGGTGTCGTTCAACAGCTTTCTACGATCCTTGTTAACCTCAGGCATCGTATAAGAGATGTGCTGGTTGTGGTTGCCGTAGTTTTCCTTCACCAGTTCCATCTTGAACTCTGGGTGTACGTCAAAGATGGCAGTGATGATAGCCTGCAGATGGTCGGGCACGTTGGGGTAGATGTCAAAACGAAAATCATCGGGGATAGCCACCTTTGCCACATCCTCCAGATTATATTCTCGCTCGGTCTGTACGGTAACAGGCAGCAGGGCACCCAGCTCTGCCTTTACACAGAGGTTGGCATAGCGGTATGACAACAGCGAGAGATAGGCATTCAACTTTCCTTTCAGCTCTTTAACGGCTGCGGTGATATATATATTCATATTCTTCTTGTTATTTCATTTGTTACTTAGTTCTTATGATTCCTTCGGGGCATCCTGAGCCTTCAGTTTTGCGCTGATGCTGTCACCGCCTCCTGGTGCGCCTGCAGCCATGCCGTCCTCAATGTTAGGTGTCTTGAAGTGTGTACCTACCTGAACGTCGTTGCCGGAAATCTTCGGTGCCTTCAGTTCACCCTTCACCTCGGTTTTGGCATTGACAGTGGTTTCGCCAAAGACGTTGGTCTTGCTGCCACCCACTGCCACATTCTCGCCATCGAGCTGGAGCACTGCCTTGCCCTCGCCCTGCTGGGCCTCGAGGGTGGTGTCGGCAAAGAGTCCGATGGTTTCTGAAGTGGCTTGCAGCAGTTTGCTCTTGACATCCTTCGATGTGGCACCAACAAACATCTGTTCTGCCATGAGAATCATCGAACTGCCTTCCAGCAGCTTGCCTTCGGCGTTAACGGGTGAGATGTCAGCCTTCTCGGCACGGATGGCTACGCTGCCGCCTTTTGTCAGTGCCTTCTCCTTCGCCTCACCGTTCTCCACATCATAGTCGGCACTGGCTACGGTCAGTGTCTTCGACTTCACGACGATGTCGCCTTCAGCAGTCATGTTGGCCTTGGTCAGCTTGCCTTCATCATCCACCTCAACGTTGGCTGAGCCTTCGGTGCTGACCTCGATGGTCTTGGCGCGGAGTTTCAGTTTGCTGTCGGCGGTGAGCTGCTTCTCCTTCAACTTCTTGTCGGCCACCTCGTAGTCTGTTCCCTCGATAGTGATGTTCTTCGAACGCAGTGTGAAGTCGCCCTCTGCTGTATGGGTGGCAGTGGTCAGACAGCCCTTATCGTCGTAGGCAGCATCAGCCGTACCTGAAGTGGTCACATCGATATTCATCGCCTGGATGCTTACCTGTCCTTTCTCTTTCAGTTTGCCGTCAGCCTCAAGTGCAGCAATGCCCACTTTGTTGGCCTTGATCGAGATGCCCGATCCATCGTTGTCGCGCAGGTTGCCATCGCCATCTACAGAGGCCATGCTGATGCGCTCACCCATGATGCTGACATTACTGCCGGTAGCCTGCTTCAGGAAGTCATCGCCCTTCTTGATCTTCGACTTCACGTCCTTCAGGCATTTCAGCAGGCGGTTGGTCTCCGAGAGCATAGCCAGCACTTCGGAATAGCCGCGCGTCTCCTCAACCAGTGCCTCTGTGGCGGTCTCCACCTCTGCATTGAGAGCTCCCACCTCATTATATTTAGCACGGATGTCGTGTTCGTTCTTCACGAGCTCTTCCTTCTTTTCCATCAGTTCTTCCAGCTCCTTAATCAGTGAGGAGAACGACTCCTTATGATCGCTTGCCTGTTCCTGAAGGATACTCTTCTTGCTTTCCAGTCCGTTAATCTGTAAGTCGAGCAGTTTCTCCTTGTTTTCAGATGCCTGCGTGGCACTGATCTCCAACTGCTTGTCGGCATGTATGCGCAGACCGCCGTTTGAGGTTGGCGGTGTGGCGAAAGCCCCCTGGGCATCATCGCTCTGAATAACGATGCTACGTGCCTGACTGACAATCTCCGACAAAGAGCCTACCACATGTTCCAGACCGTCGGTGCCTGGGTCTTCTGCTATCTGATGGATGCTGGCAGCGCGTGTCGCCACTCGTCCGCCATTACCTGTGGCCTGCAAGTCAACCTCAGTGCCGCGTACGATGATCTTCGATGACGAACCCTCATAGAGTATCCCGTCGGCATCCACATTGCCAAGGATGATCTCCGGAGCCGACAGAATGATGCGGTTCATGTCGCGCACATAGTAACTGCCAGTTATCTCCTCGTGCATCTGCCTGCGCATGTCCTGCATGTCGGCCTTGCACTTCCTGATCTCTGCCAGGTCTTTCTCGACGCTGCTCTCAAAGGCAGACATCTATTCCTTTAAGTTGATGAATTACAGTGAGAGCAATACCTTTATTAACTGTTCGCGGTTACCAAGGTTCGACTGCGACTCCGACTCCAGCTTCGCCCCATTGAAGTGGAGCGTGGAACCGTCGTTTTCTGAGAAGAGAATCTGACCACTCTGGTCTGCCCAGATTTTATTCTCTTTATAAGATTTCACAGGATTCTGGAATTTGCTTTTGATCGGCTCCCAGATGCCATCCATGAGGTAGATCATGAATTTATTGCCGAACGTACCCTTATGGTCGAAGCGGGTCATCATGTTCTTCCAGTTGAAGGTGGTCTGCACCTTACTGTCAACGATGTCCGACTCACCATAACCAAGGCTGAGGAACTTGTTTTCCTTATTCAGATCGCTTTCCGCCACCTTCACCAGATACATGGCAGCCAGCTTGCGTTTGAACAGGCGAAGCGCTTTCTTCTTGGTGAACAGATCCTCACCCCACTGAGCAAACTCTTCATTCGGATCGTTGTCACCATATTTGTCTTTCCATTTGGCAAGCGCCTCCTCCGCATAATCCTTGAAAGCCTCCTTCGCGGCCTTCTTGAACGTATTGTCATCCTCATAATCTTTAAGCAGATCAGTGAGCCCGAGCACATGGTGGTGCAGGGCATATACCTTTTTGGCATAATCCACAATCTCTATGCAGAAGAAGTCGTTCTTCTCTTTGCCGGTATAACGAGCGCCCTTGAACGACACATCCTCATCCTTCATCTTTTCAGGAAAGCCACCGCCGATGAATGCCTCATCGTCCCACTCATCAATAGTTAAGTTAAAGGCTTCTTTACGGATATCGGGATCCTTGGGATCTTTCAGGAAGCCATCCGCCACCTCTTGGTAGTGGAAGCTGGCATTAACAGCCGCCGTCCACATCTCTTCGTATGAGTTGTGGAATTTGTTGACTCGCTCCATCAGGTCGTTCAGCACCTCGATCAGTTCAACATAGAACTTCTCCTGTGTGTTGATCTTGTCCTTATCAGGGAAGTTTTCAGCCTTGATCTTCGCCACACCAGGACCTGCTTCCAGTTTCAGGTAACGCTTCGACTTGATGAGCATGGTGCCCTCCACAGGCTTGACAAATACCTCAAACATGTGGCGGAACAACGACAGGTCGGCAAAGGCGGCTCCTCCCAATTCTTCATTAGCAGCGGCAGGGCCGTAAGTGAGAATCTGATGCCCCAGCCACAAGAAACCGGCAGCGATGGCTTGGAAGCCCGTGAGGAAACCTAATGGAATCTTCGCGGCTTTACTCTTACCCAGCTTATACAGCCAACTTCCGCACTTGACGTCTGGGTCGCCGATACCTTCTGGCTCAATGTTGTTGCCAGAGGTCAATGTCAGGTTGTTGCCAGCTTGAATGTTGATGTTCTTACCCTTGATGTTGATGTCGCCGTTGGGGGCCTCAATGTTGATGCCGGTGAAGGCACTGACGTTAACGTTGCCGAACGGTGATTTAATGCTGATGCAACGGTCTTGGGTTGACATCTCTATCTCATACACGCCATAGCGGTCGCCGATATGAATACCACCCGCCAGATCCTTGCTGTTAGGCAGTATGGCGGCACTCTTGCCCAAGGTGGGCCCCCAGAACTTAGTGCCGGGGTTCAGATTATAGAGGAACTTGTCGCCCTTGGCCGGGTCGCTAAACGTGATATGATGACCGTTAGGCGACATGATCGCCATCGACACCTGTCTTTCTACTCCGAACTGTATGCTGGGGGCTGCATTGCGCTCATAACCGTCGGCAGGTTCAATGGTGTTCTTTGAGAACAGACTACCCACCACATAGGGTCGCTCTATATTGTCGTTGTCGTAGTTGATAAGCACCTCGTCGCCTTTCTGAGGCCGGAAGTAGGTACCGCCGCCAGGAGTGGCCATGGGAGTGGCTACGCGGATCCAGGGCGAAGCCATGCTGACGATATCCTTGTCCATTTCCTCCTTGGCTTTATTAGCCGCCGACTGACAGTTCTCAATGATCTGATTCTGCGTTTGCAGCTTCTTGTCGATGGTATTGATTTTCTCGTCAGCCTCTTTGCAGGCCTCCTGCTTTTTCGTAATGATGGCGTTGTTCTTGGGCACAGCCTTCATCTCTGCCATTTCCCTCTCACATCGCTCAACCTGCCTCTTCTTATTGTCTATTTTCCTTTGAAACGAGTCGATGTTTTCTTTACTTGCAAAAACCGCGTTGTGTTCCGTCTCTATCTCGACCTTTTTCTGCTTGATCTCTGCCTTCGACGACTTCGGGTCTTTTTTCAAAGTGGCCAGTTCGGACTCTTTTTGTTTGATGCTTTTTTCGGAAATGTCTAATTGGTCTTCACATTTTTTCTTCTCTGCTTCCAGCGTCTTGATATCAGCTTCCAGACTTTCTTTTTCTTGCTTCTTCTCTTCCAGCATCTCCTTGCGCTTCTCTTCACTGGCGTTACAATACTTCTGCAAGTTGTCTATCTCAGTCATAAGACTGATCTTGCTGGGATAGAGCTGTCCTTTCTGGGCTTCCAGGCTGATCTTCTCCTTCTGGGCTTCTGCCAGTTTCTCCTCGGCAGCGAAGAGCTCAGCCTTCTTGGCACCTTTTAGTGACTGCCATGGATAAGCCACGCGCACACGGCCTTGGTATTTCGGATCGTCGTTGTCCACAATGAAGGCTGTCTGCGGACCGGACTTGCGGATGACTGGCACAGGCTCAACGGGCGGGAATATCTTCTCCTTATTATTGTTGCCTTCGTCATACAAAGCAGGAATGGCCTCAATCTTCAACGAATGGCTCATTTCGTCTTGCTGTATTCGGATAATGACATAGGTGCCGGCCATATCCTTGATGCTGATCTTCTGTCCTAACTTCACATCGGCAAAACTGGCACCCAGATCGATGCAGATAATCTTGCTCTGCTGTTCTACCTCGTGCTTGTGGATGTCATTATAGTAGTTAATCGTGGTCCAGCCTTCCTCATTCAGCGAGGAGAACTGTACCACCTTTTCCTCATTAGCCTGTTCTTCCTTGTTTTCATAAGGTTTCATGTGGTGCTCTTCCTTCATCCAGTTGGTAGTGCCGATCTGAGAGTTTCCCGATATTGCCAGGAGTGCTTGCGATACACCATAAACAACGACAGAACTAACGGGTTCGGTGCCAGTGGTTAGTGATTTGAAGAAAGTTAACGCTTTGGAGGCATCACTGTCATAAAAGTTTTCACGCTTGAGCTCTGTGAATTTGCCCCTGTAAAGCGGGAAGATAAACTCATCGTTGGCCAACTCGGCATTGCTCGTCGTATTGGCGGGGAATGCATCTGCGGGATAGCCTGTCGATAACTTGTTGATGACGGTCTGATTTAGGTCTTTCAGCTGTCCATTCCCGTCTTTCACGCTGTCACGGCTATAGGGTGTGATGTCAAGTGGGGCAGGGGAGTAGCTGTGCTGGGTAACCGATTGGAATTCATCGATTTCCACATGATTGCCGATGTCGGGCAGACCTAACATCAGTTTGCCATTCTCGAAGAACAGGAACTCGCCACAGCGGTTGGCAGTACGTACCATGAAATCGTAGAACGATTCGTTATACTGCACCAGGTAAGGCTGTATGAATTCTGAATTGATGTTCATGGTTGTCTGTCCGCCATTGACGTCAGGCACGAGTATCTGCTCATCATATTTCAGGAACCTCAATCCCGTAATGTCGGTGTTAACCATAGCCTTTCCGTCAGTCGCCCATTTGCCGAAAATAAGACTCTCGGGTTTCAGAATGCCTGATCCGAGTTTACGAGCCACGTATGCCTTGCTGTATTTGTTGAGCGTCATCAGTTTGTCGATACTGAAAATGTGCAGCTTCACAATCATTTTAGTACCGTTAGTGTCACGCTGTAACTGGGGCTCCACCTCATGCACATAAAAATTTTCCGCGATGGTAAAAGTACGCTCATTAGATGTTTCATCCACTGGGACGAATTTTAGAGTCACCAACCTGCGGAGCAGCGTTTCATTCACATCGTCAAAAGAAGGCGTCGTCGTTTTCTTGGTTCCTGATGTATCCGTTATGCTTTGCGTGACATCCAGTTCCGCTACAATTTCAGAGGGCTGGTATATCCTCCTGATCATCTTGAAGCCAAGAAACACAACGTAGTATGATACCTTTAACTCCTCATCATCACACTTGAAGCTGTTACCTTGTTTCAGTTTATGTTCGTCACTAGCCTTCCCCGATAAATAATTGCCCAAGGTCAGTTCGTAAACATAGGCCCCCGCCCCCTTGGAAATAGTTATAGTAGAAAAATTTTCCATAAAGCTTAGGTCTTAAACAAACTGAAAGCACTTGTCAAATCCCGTTTCCTTAAAGATCTCCATCACTTCTGGCGAAGTGCCCTTGATGACGATCTTACACCCATTGGGTTTCGTATTTCTCAGGAGGAGCAGAAACAGACGTAGACCACTCGAAGCGATATATTCTAGCTTCGTGCAGTCGAGCGTGATCTCAGTATCTTCTAAGTCATGCAATGATTCAAACTTATCTCCTATCTCTTCTGCGATATAGGAGTCCAGAATCCCGTCTAATCTAACGAGGGCCTTGCCCTCTGAGGTCTCAATTGTAATATTCATATAGCTTGAGTTAATATTAATAATCGATGTCTAATTTTACTGCTGACTGCAAAAATACAAATAAATGAGGATATTACAAACAATTTAATATTTTTTTTTTGATTCCCAATTGCCATCTCGACTCTCTCCCAATTGTCATTTCGAGCGAAGTCGAGAAATCTAATGAGATCTCTCCACTCACTACGTTTGGTCGAGATGACCAAAAGAGAGAGGGTGTGAACTTCATTTGAAGTGCACACCCTCGTTTATTTTCAGATAATCTGTTTAATTATACTTCAGAATTTGTCCTGGCATCAGGCGGATGTTCTTGCCGATGCGGTTCAGACGGCAGAGTGCATCAACTGTGGTGTGGCACTTGCGGGCAACGGCCTGAAGGGTCTCACCTTTCTTCACCTTGTGGAAGTGGGTCTCAGGAGCAAATGATGCAGATGGGGCTGCGATAGCCATCTCTGAATCATCATCGGAATCACCCTCGAAACGGCCACTACCGTTGGACTCTACACCACGCAGACGAGTTGCAAGTGCTGACTCTGCTGCGTACTTGCTACGATGGAAAGTGTAGAAGTCGCCTATCACATCCTGATTGCGGAAGTCGAACATCAGGGCGGGGTTCAGGGCAATACCGCAGATACGTGTCTCGAAGTGAAGGTGTGAACCTGTGCTACGACCTGTGTTTCCACCCAGACCGATAGGATCGCCTGCCTTTACTTCCTCGTTCTCTGTCACCAGCTGCTTTGACATGTGGCCGTAGTAGGTCTCCAGACCATTGTAGTGACGGATCACCACATACTTGCCATAGCCGCGTGGCTCATATTTCACGATACGTACTTTTCCACTGAAGGCGGCACGGATGGTGTCACCAATGTACACTTTAATATCAAGTCCCTTGTGCTGACGTCCCCAGCGTGCACCGAAGTTAGAGGTGACAACACGACTCTCGGTCGGCATGCAGAATCCGCGCAGATCGATGGTTGTCTCATCGGGAATAGCCATTCCCTGATAATGAGTCAACTCATTGTCCCACTCATCATACAGGTCGCCTGCGGGGTTTTCGAACATTTCCTGTTCAATCAGTCTATTAAGTGCTATAGAGTCAACAGCTTTCATCTGACGATCTACGGGAGCCTGACGAGCCAAGAGATCCTGACCTGCGGCTGAAGTCGTGGTGAGCATCATGAGAGATATAAAAGCTGTTGTCTTAAGATTCTTCAATAAGTTCATTACTATTTTGGGTTTATTGTTTTCGCGCTTTATGTTTGAAAAAACTCGCGCAATTGTCTAAAAGTCGATGCAAAGATAGTAAGATTATTCGAAAAAGATGCAAAAATACGTGTTCGTTAACAATCTTTTGTGTACTTTTAACACTTCCCGACTAAGAAATGGCTGCCCAGTTGATGTTTGTCTTGCGAAGTTGGCGCAGACGGTTCCATAACAATTGATAGCGTGGTGAGGTACATTCGGGGTCTTCTTCAATGATTTTCTGGGCCTCATCGCGTGCCATCTGTACCAGTTGACCGTCGCGTGCGATATCCGCAATCTTCAGGTCAAAAGCCATGCCGCTCTGCTGGGTTCCCTCCAGGTCACCAGGTCCGCGAAGCTTCAGATCGGCCTCGGCAATGCGGAAACCGTCGTTGGTGTCGCACATGATATCGATGCGCTTACGGGTTTCCTCGCTGAGCTTAAAGGGGGTGACGAGGATGCAGAAACTCTGGTCGGCACCACGGCCTACGCGTCCTCTGAGCTGATGGAGCTGGGAGAGTCCGAAGCGCTGGGCATCGAGAATCACCATTACAGAGGCGTTAGGCACATTCACACCTACCTCGATGACGGTAGTGGCAACGAGGATCTGCGTCTCACCACTTACGAAGCGCTGCATTTCCTCTTCCTTCTCGATGGGTTTCATACGTCCGTGTACCTTACTTAACCGGAACTCGGGGAAGGCTTGTCTCAGCACCTCATAGCCATCCTCGAGGTTCTTCAGGTCGCTCTTCTCCGACTCTTCGATGAGCGGGAAGACGATATACACCTGACGTCCCTCACGGATCTGCTGACGGATGCCGTCGTAGAGGGAGGTCATACGTGAGTCGAAGACATGGGTGGTGCGGACAGGTTTACGTCCTGGTGGCAGCTCATCGATCACACTCACGTCGAGATCACCATAGAGCGTCATGGCGAGGGTGCGAGGAATCGGGGTGGCAGTCATCACCAGTACATGGGGCGGGTTCTGGCTCTTACTCCAGAGTTTGGCGCGCTGGGCTACTCCGAAACGGTGCTGTTCATCAACCACCACCATGCCGAGTCGGGCAAACTGCACTGTATCCTCGATGACAGCATGGGTGCCTACGAGGATGTGGATGGTGCCGTCAAGGAGTCCGTCGAGCACTTCCTGGCGCCGTTTGCCTTTCACGATACCCGTGAGCAGGGCAACGCGTACAGGCATCTCTTTCAAGAAACCCATGATGGTCTGCAAGTGCTGTTCGGCTAAAATCTCCGTGGGTGCCATGATACAGGCCTGATAGCCGTTGTCGATGGCGATGAGCATCGTCATCAGTGCCACCAGTGTCTTGCCGGAGCCCACGTCACCTTGCAACAGACGGTTCATCTGGCGCCCGCTGCCCGTGTCTTTGCGAATCTCGCGGATTACGCGTTTCTGAGCTTCCGTCAATGGGAAGGGCAAGTAGTTGTGATAGAATGTGTTGAACGCCTCACCGACCTGTGAGAAAATGTACCCTCGATATTTGCGACGATGATCGCTGGCGTATCTGACGATGTTCAGTTGCACGAAGAAGAGCTCTTCGAACTTCAGGCGGACTCGGGCCTGCTCCAGTTCCTTGGCGTTCTGCGGATAATGGATGGTGCGCAGGGCTTTGTCGCGCTCCATCAGGTGGAGTGGGGCAGTGATAAAGTCGGGGATGGTTTCAGGCAGAGGCGGCAGCTTCTCCAACAGGGCCCTCGTCAGTTTCTCAAGGGAGCGTGAGGAGAGTCCCCGTTTCTTCATCTTCTCCGTAGTGGTGTAATAGGGCTGCATGCCCATGCTCGACAACTCCAGCTCCTCGGCACGATCCATGTCGGGGTGGGTGATGTTGATGCGGTTGTTGAAGACGGTAGGCTTGCCGAATACCACGTATTCCGTACCTACCTGATAACTCTGTTTGGCGTATTTCCCGCCTTGAAACCACACGAGGTCGGCAATGCCTGTGCCATCGGTGAAGTGAGCCACGACACGCTCCTTGCGCGGCCCCATCTGGAAGGTCTCGAAGCTGAGAATATGTCCCACGATTTGTACGAAAGGCATATCGCCTGTGAGTTCGTGGATGGTATAGATCTTCGACCGATCGACATGTTTGTAGGGATAGTTCTCGAGCAGGTCACCATAGGTGTGGATACCTAGTTCTTCACCTAGTATCTTCTTCCTGTTCGGGCCCACCCCAGGGAGGTATTGTATGTCCTGATCGAGAATGTCCATTCCTATATTAACACTTCCGCGATCTTCAGGTCGTAGGGGGTGGTGATCTTGATGTTCTCGCGGTTACCCTCTATGAGTGTGATGGCGTGCCCGTAGCTCTCCACTACCGAGGCATCATCGGTAAACCCGTCGTTATAAGGTTGGCGGTTTGCCGCTTTCAACAGTTGAATGTCGAAAGTCTGCGGTGTCTGCACGAGGCGATACTCATCCCGAGGGACGGTAACTGATTTCTTGTTGCTTAAAAGGTGGCGGACTGTCTCTACGACGGGGATGACGGGGATGACTGCTTTGGCAGTACGGGCAGTCTCATAGCAGTTGCGGATCACCTCGATACTTGGGAAGGGGCGCACGCCATCGTGTACACCCACTACGCCCTCAGCGTCGTCGGGCACCAGGGCTAAGCCGTTCTGTACGGAGTGAAAACGGGTCTGTCCGCCATTGGCCAGCTGGTAAGCTACCTCGAAATGATACTCCTCGCAGAGCTTTCGCCAGTAGTCCTGTTGGGCCTCTGGCAGAACAAGTATGATCTGGAGCTCACTTGAGTACGCCCTGAAGCGTTCCAGCGTACGCATCAGTACGGGCTTGCCGCCGATGGGCAGGAACTGTTTGGGAATATCACTCCCCATGCGCAGCCCTTTTCCGCCTGCCACAATAATGATATAATCCATCAGGCCATCAGGTGTTTGAAACGCATACCCTCGGCAATCTGGTCGGCAGTGGTCTGATCGGTGAGGTCTGCCAGAATGGTATAGGCATAGGGGAAGGCGGCAGCAGGTCCTTCGCCTGTGGTGATATAGCCATCTACGGTGACAAGCTCGCCTGTATAGTCGGCTGTTTCCAGCATCTTCTCGAAACCGGGATAGCAAGTGGCCTTCTTGCCATCAAGGAGTCCGAGCTGTGACAGTACGACAGCCGGAGAGGCACAGATAGCGGCAATCTTCTTGCCGGCAGCGGCCTGCAACTTCAGAGCCTGACAGACTCCCTCGTGCTCAAACAGATTGCTGGCTCCCGGCATACCGCCTGGCAACATCAGCAGATCGGCATCGGAGAAGTCACAGGCAGTGAACATCAGGTCAGCACGGATACCTACACCATGAGCTGACTCTACGATGATATCCTCAGTGGTGCTCACTGTGATGACATCCACACCGCCACGACGCAGTACGTCGATGGGAATCAGGGCCTCTATATCCTCGAAGCCATCTGCTAAAAACACATAAACTTTTGCCATAATTTTCTTTATTTTAGGGTTTCTGATTGCAAAGATAAGAAAAAAAAACAAAGCACCATGCTTAATAGACATTTTTTTCGTATCTTTGCACCCAAAAGGTGAAATGATGGAGCGTCGGAAAATGAAATTTGCCCTTTTTGGCAATGTTTATCAGTCGAAAAAGTCGGCTGCCATCCAGCAGGTGTTATCTACGCTTGCTGACTTTGGTGCCGAGGTATTTATCGATCAGGAGTATTATGATTTCCTGTGCTCCAACCAGCATGTCGTGCCGAATGCCGTAAAGGTGTTCTCTGGTGATGACTTCGATGCTGATTTCGTGATTTCCATGGGTGGCGACGGAACGTTCCTGAAAGCTGCCAGCAGGGTGAGGGAGAAGCAGATTCCCATCCTTGGTGTCAATATGGGGCGCCTCGGCTTCCTGGCTGATGTCTGTCCGGAAGATATCGAGCGTTGCGTGGATGCGCTCCACAAAGATGATTTCTCCATCGAGTCGCGTGCCCTGATTGAGGTCTCTACCGATGGGGAGCCGTTAGAGGGTTTTAACTGTGCCCTGAACGATGTGGCAATCCTGAAACGTGATACGGCTTCGATGATCTCCATCCGTGCAAGCATCAACGGGCAGTATCTGAACACCTATCAGGCTGACGGACTGGTGATCTCTACGCCTACGGGCTCAACGGCTTATTCACTTTCCAACGGCGGTCCGATCATCGTGCCTGGTACGAAGGTGTTCTCCATGACGGCTGTGGCTCCTCACTCGTTGAATGTGCGTCCAATCGTGCTGGCTGACTCGTCGGTTATCGAACTCGATGTCGAGAGCCGCAGCCACAGTTTCCTGGTAGCCATCGATGGTCGTTCGGAGAAATGTAAGGAGGGCACGAAGCTCACCCTTCGTCGGGCTTCTTACGATATCCATGTGGTGAAGCGTCCGGATCACCGTTATTTCAATGCCCTGCGCGAGAAGATGATGTGGGGCGTTGATGCCAGATAATCTGTTTCATAAATAATGTACACACGAGCCTTAACGCTTAAATAATGTTAAGGGAGCGCGGTTTTTCCCCAAATTGTTTGGAGGGTATTGATAATTATCCTACTTTTGCAGTGTACTATTGAAGTGGTACACTATTACATTGGAGGATATTAATAAATAAGATAAGGCATTATGATAGAAGTAAGTAACATCAGTTTCAAGTATGCGGGTCAGAAAGACCTGGTATTCGATGATTTCAGTCTGACGCTGAAACAGGATAACATCTACGGTCTGCTGGGTAAGAACGGCACGGGCAAGAGTACGCTGCTGTATCTGATCAGCGGACTGCTTCGTCCTAAGAAGGGCTCTGTTCGCTTTGATGGTGTTGAGACCAGGTTGCGCCGTCCTGAGACACTAAGCAAGATTTTCATCGTACCTGAGGAGTTCGACCTGCCCGCGATGTCGCTCGATGCGTATGTGAAGATCAACGAGCCGTTCTATCCCCGATTCTCTCGTGAGGTGCTGGAGGCTTGTCTGAAGGATTTTGAGCTCTCCACCGACTTGAAGCTCAATGCCCTCTCGATGGGTCAGAAGAAGAAGGTGTTTATGAGTTTCGCCCTCGCTGCCGGCACGAAGGTGCTGTTGATGGATGAACCTACTAACGGACTCGACATTCCCTCTAAGAGCCAGTTCCGCAAGGTGGTGGCACAGTATATGACGGAAGACCGCACACTGATCATTTCTACACATCAGGTACACGATGTGGAGTCATTGCTGGATCATATTCTGATTCTCTCTCAGCAGAAGCTGCTGCTCGATGCTGCGGTGGCTGAGATTACGGAGAAGTATGTTTTTGAATATCGAACGCCTGACGAGATGGAGGATGCACTCTATGCCGAGCCATCACTGCAGGGTAATGCTGTCATCGCCCCTCGCAAGGCTGACAGCGCAGAGACTCAGGTGAACCTCGAACTGCTCTTTAATGCTGTGACACAGGGAAAGATATAGGAATGGGTATGAATAATTTCAGTATAGATCGATTCGGAAAGTTAGTGCGTTGGTCGCTGACGATGGACCGCCGTTGGTTCGTAAAGAACACGTTGAGTTGGCTGGTGGTGTTTACGCTGATGTTTCTGTTCTTTACCTGTGTGGCGAGGTTTAATGATCAGCCAGCTTCATTACCGGCTTATGGGGCTTGTACGTCTATGGTGCTTTTTACCACTGTCGCCATCCTCGTGCTGGGACCCACGATGATGTTCAACAGCATGAGAGGCAAGCACGACGACCAGCAGTTGTTGACGCTGCCTGCCTCGAATTTAGAGAAATACCTGATGCGCTATAGCTATTGGCTGCTGTTGCTGCCCAGTTTCGTTGGTTCGTTTGTGGTAGCCGACCTGTTGCAGTATCTGGTGAATTGGCTGTTGGGGCATGAGAGCAGGATGCTGGTGATGCAGTATATGGGGAGCCCTCAACTTCATATCGGTGCCGTGCCCAGACCCTTGGGCATCTGCATCGTACTCACTTTCGTATGGTTTCACTCGTGCTATGCCGTTGGCGCCACGTTCTTCCGTTCGCACAAATACAGCTGGATCATGACGAGTGCGACGCTGATAGTCTTAGGTGTCATTTTGGGTGCCTTATGGCCACATGATGAGATTGCCAGAAGCATCAGCAGTGATACCGCCATCAATCTGGTACGTGTGTGGGATGTGATCTATATCTTCCTGATTGCGCTTAACTTCTGGCTGTCATACAGGTTTTTCTGTCGGCAGCAGGTGATTGGTAAATATGTAAATGTGTAAAGCTATGAATTCGTTTAGTTTCAATAGATTCGGAAAGACGCTCCGTTGGGTGATGGCAGTCAATTTCCGTACCTTGCTGATGTGGACCATAGGCTCTGTCGTGGCTGTGTTTGTGGGCGAACTGATGACGGCGGAGATTGGGAAATATTCTGCTTATGAGATGGTTGACCTATACGGAACGATGGGATCTGCACTCTTTATACTGGTTTCACTCATCATGGCCAGTACCATCGTGTCGAGTGTGAATGAGAAGCGCAAGCGTCAGGCATTCTTGATGATACCTTCCACGAATATCGAGAAGTTCCTCTCGCTGCTGGTCTATACCTCCGTCATCTGTGTGGCTTGTGTATTCTTGGCGCTTGTGCTGGGTGACTGCTTGCGTATGGCTTGGTTCTGGATTAAGATTCAATCGTTTTCTGCCGAATATCAGGTTTCTGTCATTGGCGACCCCGTAGAGACCTATCATGGGTGGTCGTCGGCACTTCCCAAGCTGATAGAGAATCTGACACCGTATGTTTTGGATCCTGATTCCTATCGTCGTACATGGTTTTATAATGCGATGAATATTTTCGTGATATTTGCCATTGTCGTGTGGAATCTTTCTCTGATGGTAATCTGTGGCACACTGTTGCGCAAATATGCCTTTGTCGTCGCTTCTCTGATCATCATCCTCTGTTCCATTCTGCTGTCGTGGACGATACATCACTTTGGCCTATTCTTGTTCTGGGGTGACGTGTGGAAAGACGGAGTTCATTACGAATCGGAAGTGGGTGCCTTGGCCTATGTGCTCGCAGTCCTGTTGCCAAGCATTTCGAACTAATTACTAATAAGTGGACTAATTATGACATTCTCAAACGATAAACCTATCTACATCCAGATGGCGGATCGCCTCTGTGATGAGATACTCGCAGGCAAGTATCAGGACGACGACCGCATCCCGTCGGTCCGTGAATATGCCGTGCTGTTGGAGGTGAACACGAATACGGCTGTGAAAGCCTACGAGCAGCTGGCGCGTGAGGAGATTATCTACAACAAGCGTGGCCTGGGCTACTTCGTGACGAAAGGTGCGAAGAAGCAGATCCTCAAGGCGCGTAAGAAGGAGTTTATGAAGGAGCGCCTGCCTGAGCTGTTCCGACAGATGCAGTTGCTCGATATTTCTATTGATGATATTGTCAATGCATGGGAAAAGCAATGACTGTTCGTCACAGATCTGCGCAAATTATCCCAATTATTTGGTGATTGCTGCAACTATTTGTATTTTTGCAGCGTCAAATGAACAAAAAGTAAATTTAGAACAAAAATGATACACTTAAAAGACATTAACAAGACTTATCAGGGCGCGCAACCTCTTCATGTGCTGAAGGGCATCTCACTTGATATTGCGAAAGGTGAGTTCGTGTCCATCATGGGTGCTTCGGGCTCGGGCAAATCTACATTGCTGAATATCCTCGGTATCCTCGACAACTACGACTCGGGTACCTATGAGCTGGCAGGAGTCCCCATCTGGAACCTCTCAGAGCGCAAGGCTGCGGAGTATCGCAACAAAATGATAGGTTTTATTTTCCAGTCGTTTAATCTCATCTCTTTTAAGACCGCCGTGGAAAACGTTGAGTTGCCATTATTTTATCAGGGGGTGCCCAGAAAGAAGCGCCATCAGATGGCTCTAGAATATCTAGAAAGACTAGGACTCCTAGACTGGGCAGAGCATTACCCCAACGAGCTGTCGGGAGGACAGAAGCAACGCGTGGCTATTGCCAGAGCACTCATCACCCGTCCGCAGATCATCCTGGCCGATGAGCCTACGGGTGCACTCGATTCGAAGACCTCTGTGGAGGTGATGCAGTTGCTCAAGCGTCTGAATGAAGACGAGGGGATGACCATCGTCGTGGTGACTCACGAGAGCGGTGTGGCTAACGAGACGAACAAGATTGTGCATATCAAGGATGGCATCATAGGTCAGATTGAGGAGAACCTCGACCACAATGCAAGTCCATTCGGTATTAACGGAATGATGAAGTAATAACTATCATTATGCGAGATGTATTTGTAGAAATATGGCAGACGGCTCGGCGCAACAAGCTCCGTACGACGCTTACAGGCTTCGCTGTGGCATGGGGCATCTTCATGCTCATCGTGCTGCTGGGTGCCGGCAACGGCCTTATCAATGCCAACCTGAAGCAGAATGAGAACTGGCTGTCGAATTCGATGGAAGTCTGGGGAGGAATGACCTCGAAGGCTTACCAGGGATTGAAAGAGGGGCGCAGAATCAGGCTCCAGACATCTGACCTCGCCATGACGGAGTCGGACTTCCCCGAAACTGTCGATGAGGTGGGTGCACGTTATGAGACCAGTACTACCATCAGTTACGGTGATGAGTATATCAGCACCACGATAACTGGTGTCTATCCTGTACATACGAAGATCAACAAGCACGATATGCTCTATGGTCGCTTTGTGAATGATATCGATATGCGTGAGAAGCGCAAGGTGCTGGTGCTGAGCAACAGGCAGGCGAAGGAACTGGAGCCGAGAGACTATTCCACGCTGCTGGGTAAGTATGTAAAGGTGGGTAACTTCGCCTTCAAGGTGATAGGTATCTATAAGGATCGCGAGGAAGGCCAGTCTGAGGCTTATTCCAGCTATGCCGCCATCAAGGGTATCTTCGGAGCCAATAACGATGAGGTGGGTAGTTTGGAATACACCTTCCATGGTCTGACAACAGAGAAGGCCAACGAAGATTTCGAGAAAGAGTATCGTCGTCGTCTGAATGCCAACCATCAGGTGCATCCTGACGATGAGCGTGCCTTCTGGATCTTCAATGGCTATACGATGAGCCTGCAGATGGAGCAGGGTATAGCGATTATCCGCACAGCTCTGTGGATCGTGGGACTCTTCACGCTGCTCTCAGGCATCGTGGGTGTATCTAACATCATGCTCATCACCGTGAAGGAGCGTACCCATGAGTTCGGCATCCGTAAGGCTATCGGAGCCAAGCCCTGGAGCATCCTGAAACTGATCATCATCGAGAGTGTGATCATCACTACGTTCTTCGGTTATGTCGGTATGGTGCTGGGCGTAGCAGCCAATGAGTATATGGATGCAACGTTAGGTCACGAGACGATTGACACAGGCCTCTTCAAAGCCACGATGTTCCTGGATCCCACCGTAGGACTGGATGTGTGCTTCGAGGCGACGATGGTGATGGTGATTGCAGGTACGATTGCAGGACTGATCCCTGCTTACAAGGCAAGTAGAATCCGCCCGATAGAGGCATTAAGAGCTGATTGATATTATGAGAATAGATATTGATTCATACAGAGAAATCCTCGATACGCTGACGCGAAATAAGTCGCGTTCGTTTCTGACAGGCTTCGGTGTGTTCTGGGGTGTGTTCATGCTGGTGGCACTCATCGGAGGTGGTCAGGGACTGAAAGAGATGCTGGAGAAGAATTTCGAAGGTTTTGCACAGAACACCGTGATCGTGTGGAGCCAGCAGACATCAAAGCCCTATAAGGGTTTCCGTAAGGGGCGCTGGTGGAGCATGGACTATAAGGACCTCACCCGTCTTCACCAGCGCGTGCCTGAGCTCAATGTCGTGGCACCTGTGCTCTTCGCACCTTGGGGTAAGACGAATACGGCCTATTACAAAGATCAGAGAACCACGCCGCGCGTTCAGGGTTGCACACCCGAATATGCCAAGGTGATTTCGCCGAAGCTCTACTACGGGCGCTATATTAATGAGATGGACATGAAGGAGCATCGTAAGGTGTGTGTCATCGGAAAGCGTATCTACAAAGAACTCTTCAAGGAAGGTGGCGACCCCTGTGGCAAGTCGATACGTATCGACTCCACCTATTACGAAGTGATAGGTGTTGACTATGCCTCATCGGGGGGTATGAACATCAACGGTCGTGCGGAACAGAAGGTAACGCTGCCGCTGACACTGATGCAGGAGATCTATAACCGAGGTAAAGAAGTGGATATGATCGTGGCTACGGGGCGCCAGGGTGTGGTGATGTCGAAGTTGACAGACCGTATCCGTGAGTCCGTTACGATGGGACACTTCGTGGATCCCACCGACGAGCAGGCTGCGATGGTATTTAATACTGAGGTGCTCTTCCAGATGCTCGACAACCTCTTCAAGGGTGTCAACTTCCTCATCTGGCTTGTGGGTCTTGGAACCCTGCTTGCAGGTGCCATTGGCGTGTCTAACATCATGATGGTGACAGTGCGTGAACGAACCACGGAGATCGGTATCCGACGCGCCATCGGAGCCACCCCCAAGATGATCCTCTCGCAGATTATCTCAGAGAGTATCGTGATGACGCTGGTGGCAGGTATGAGTGGCATCCTCTTCGGGGTGATGATCCTCCAGATGCTGGAGATGGGTAATACCGAGGACGGCATCGTGACAGCTCACTTCCAGGTGGGCTTCTGGACAGCCATCTTCGCAGCTCTTGTGGTGTCAGCTATGGGTGTCCTTGCAGGACTGGCGCCAGCAGCCCGAGCCATGACCATCAAGCCCGTTGACGCCATGCGGGATGAGTGATACATTAAACATTAAATTTCAGAAACATTAAATATTAAAACATATGAAAAGGTACAGCAAACTGATTATCGCAGCGATTGTCGCCCTGATTTTCATCGGAACATTCGTGTTCCTCTGGCAGAAGAGCCAACCCAAGGAAGTTGTCTATAACGAGTTTACCCCGAAGATGGAGGATATCCAGAAGACAACCATCATCACAGGTAAGATAGAGCCCCGTAACGAGGTGAATATCAAACCTCAGATTTCTGGTATCATCACTGACCTCTACAAAGAGCCAGGCGATTATGTGAACGCAGGCGATGTGATTGCAAAGGTGAAGGTGATTCCCGATATGGGACAGCTGTCGAGTGCTGAGGCCCGTGTGCGTCTGTCAGAGATCAACCTGAAACAGGCTCAGGTCAACTTCGAACGTGAAGAGAACCTCTACAATATGAAACTCGTCTCTGCCGATGAGTATGATAAGATCAAGCAGGCCCTGCAGCAAGCCAAGGAGGAGAAGGTAGCCGCTATCGATGCCTTGCAGGTGGTGCGCGATGGTGTCTCCAAGTCTAACGCCTCGGCTTCTTCCACCCTGATCCGTTCTACGATCTCAGGCAGAATCCTCGACATCCCTGTGAAGGTGGGTAATATGGTGATCCTCTCCAACAACTTCAACGATGGTACGACTATTGCTTCTGTGGCAAACATGAACGATCTGATCTTCCGTGGTAACATCGATGAGACGGAGGTTGGTCAGCTGGTGAATGACATGCCGATGAAGATCACCATCGGTGCCCTGCAGGATCTGAATTTTGATGCCAACCTGGAGTATGTCTCCCCGAAGGCAGTAGAGAACAATGGCGCCAATCAGTTTGAGATCAAGGCTGCTGTGAAGCTTGCCGAAGGCAGTCAGATCCGTTCAGGCTACAGTGCCAATGCCGAGATCGTATTGTCATCTGCCAGCAAGGTGCTCTGTGTGCCTGAAAGCGCCATTGAGTTCAGCGGCGACTCCACCTTTGTCTATGTGATCAAGGGCGAAGGCAAGGACAAGACCTACAATCGTACCCAGGTGACGACAGGTCTCTCTGATGGTGTGAACATTGAGATAAAGAAGGGTATCACGCAGAAGGATAAGGTGCGTGGTCCTGAGGTGATAACAGAAGACAAAGAAAAGTAAAGAAGCTATGAAAAGATTATCTATCCTTGTCATGTTTGCCCTGCCAGCCCTGCTGGAGACGATGGCTGATAATAAGAAGTGGACGCTGCGTGAGTGTGAGGATTATGCGATTGCCAACAATATCTCTATCAAGCAGAGTGAGGTGGCACGTGTGAAACAGACCTATACACTCTCCACAGCTCGTAACAAGCGTCTGCCTGACCTCTCTGCAACATTGGGAGAAAACGTGTCGTTCGGACGTGGACTGACGGAGGCTAACACGTATGATAATACGAACACCAGCAACACCTCACTCCAATTGCAGACGAGTGTGCCTTTGTTCACTGGTTTTGAGATTCCTGAGAACATCAAACTGAGTCGCCTGAACCTTGAGGCTTTGACAGAGGATCTTGAAAAGGCAAAGAACAATATCCGTATGCAGGTGGCTCAGGCTTATGTGCAGATTCTCTACGATCAGGAGATGTCGGCAGTAGCCCAACGGCAGATTGAGATCGACTCGATGCAGGTGGTTCGTCTCACGGCTTTCGTAAACAACGGAAAGGCCAGTGTCTCAGAACTCTCCCAGCAGCAGTCCACCCTGGCCACCAGTCGCCTCACGGCTACGCAGGCTGTTAACAAATGCCGTTTGTCGATACTGGCACTCACCCAGTTGCTGGAACTCCCCACACCAGAAGGCTTCGACGTGGTTAGTCCCGATATGTCGGATCTGGGCAAGTTGGAGGATATCAGTCTCCTCACTCCTGATGATATCTATGCCGAGGCGCTGACCTTCAAGCCAGAGATTCGTTCAGAGCAACTTCGCCTGCAGGGTAGCGAGCATAGCATCAACATCGCCAAGGCTGGTCACTATCCGAAACTGAACTTCAACGCCGGATTGGGGTCGAACTACTATACCAGCAGTTCTTATGATTCCGATCCCTTCGGCAGACAGTTGAAGAACAATTTCAGCCAGTTCATCTCCCTGAACCTGAATATCCCCATCTTCAATCGTTTCCAGGTGCGCAACAATATACGTAGTGCCCGTGCCGATCGCATGAATCAGGAACTGAAACTTGAAAATGCGAAGAAGACGCTCTATAAGGAGATTCAGCAGGTGTATTACAATGCCTTGAATTCAGTCTCCAAGGAAAAGAGCTCCCTCGAGGCAGTGGTGAGCTCTGAGGATGCCTTCAAGCTGATGCAGGCGAAATATGAGAACGGCAAGGCCACTATCACTGAGTTTAATGAGGCCAAGAACAAGTATCTGAAGGCTGAGTCGGATCTCGTTCAGGCACGTTACGAACGCCTCTACGAGTGGGCACTGCTAGACTTCTATCGGGGCAGGGACTTGGATTTCTAAAATAAATAATGCGAGGGGATTCCCTCGCATTCTTTATTTCTTATGGCGGTTAGCCCGTTGCTCACGGTACTTCGCCTTCTGTCGGGCAGAGCCGCTGCCATGAGCTCCTGTGATATACTGCTTCTTTTTGGCTTTGGTCTTTACCTTGCCATTGTCCTTAGGCTTGTCACCTCCGCGTCCGAAGTTGATGCCGTTTTCAAGGATATTCTGAAAATCGTCCATATTAATGGTGGAATAAACGTACGCCTGTAAACGCCATGGCGATGCCATACTTGTCGCAGGTCTCAATCACATTGTCATCACGCACACTGCCACCCGCCTGGGCGATGAACTCCACACCGCTCTTATGGGCACGCTCGATGTTGTCGCCGAAGGGGAAGAATGCGTCTGAACCCAGAGCCACCTTGGTGTTCTGAGCAATCCATGCCTTCTTCTCTTCCATCGTCAGCACCTCGGGCTTAGTCTTGAAGAACTGCTGCCAAGTGCCGTCACGCAGCACGTCGTCGTGATCCTCAGAGATATACACGTCGATGGTGTTGTCACGGTCTGCACGACGGATATTGTCGATGAAAGGCAGGTTCATCACCTTCGGATGCTGGCGCAACCACCAGATGTCGGCCTTGTTGCCTGCCAGACGGGTACAGTGGATACGGCTCTGCTGACCAGCGCCGATACCGATGGCCTGTCCGTCCTTCACGTAGCACACAGAGTTCGACTGGGTGTATTTCAGTGTGATCAGTGCGATAATCAGGTCGCGTTTGGCCTCAGGTGTGAAGGTCTTGTTCTGCGTGGGCATATTCTCAAAGAGGGCATCATCATCGAGTTTGATCTCGTTACGGCCCTGTTCGAAGGTGATGCCGAACACCTGTTTGCGCTCGATGGGCTCAGGCACGTAGGTGGGATCAATCTTAATCACGTTGTAGGTACCCTTGCGCTTGTCTTTCAGGATCTCGATGGCCTCAGGGGTGAAGTCGGGGGCAATCACACCATCGCTCACCTCACGCTTCAACAGCTTAGCGGTAGTGGCGTCGCAGGTGTCAGAGAGTGCCACGAAGTCACCATAGCTCGACATACGGTCAGCACCACGGGCACGGGCATAAGCACAGGCTATGGGACTCTCGTCGAGACCCTGCACATCGTCCACGAAGTAGATCTTCTTCAGGGTGTCGCTCAGTGGCAGACCCACGGCAGCGCCAGCAGGGCTCACGTGCTTGAATGAGGCGGCAGCAGCCAGACCCGTAGCAGCCTTCAGCTCCTTCACCAGCTGCCAGGCATTAAAGGCGTCCAGGAAATTGATGTAGCCGGGACGGCCATTAATCACTTCGATGGGTAACTCGCCCTCGGTCATGAAGATGCGTGAGGGCTTCTGATTCGGATTACATCCGTACTTGAGTGCTAATTCTTTCATTGTTTTCGTGAATTTTTTAATTCTGCGTGCAAAGGTACAAAATATTTTTGTAATTTTGCACCGATTTTATTAATTATATGGAGAAGAAACGTGTTGCCCTTCGTAAGCTGCTCGAAGCAGTTGAGAAGGAAATCCTCCGAAAGCCCGATAAGAAGGTGCTCGACCGTCTTTCGCTCTTAGCAGGATTCCAGGACTGGAAATCATTCCAGGATGCACTCCACGGCGATGTCAGCGCCGATGAGAACTACAAATGAAAAAGAGAGGCTCCTGTTGTGGAACCTCTCTTTGTTGCTTTTCTTATTCACCAACGTTGTGGCGCTTCTCCTTAATACGGGCAGCCTTACCAGTGAGCTTGCGCAGATAGCTTGCGAACAGTGAAGCGCTTCTTGTCTTCGTGACCTGAGATCTTAATCACAACACCACGATAGAGCTGGATACGCTCCTTAGAACCCTCGATAATTTTGTAAGCGACAGTGATCGTGTCACCAGCCTTGAACTCTGGGAACTTCTTGCCGGTTTCGATACTTCCTGCCAGCGATTACGCCGAAAAGCGGGTGCAAAGGTACAATTTTTTTGGGAATCAAAGAAATTTTTCCGAGATTTTTTATATATTTGCACCCGTAAAAGCTGTAAATATGCGAAGTAAACTGTATCTCTTGGGTGCTTTTGCCAGCTTGACGATAGCATCCTGTGCTCCAAAGCACTACCATTTAACTGGCGTTGAGCGTTCTCGCATCATTATCGATGACCGATATGATCAGAATCCCGATGAAAAAGCAATAGCCTTCTTGGCGCCATTCAAGAAGGTGAACGACAGTATCATGGCTCCCATTGTGGGGCAGGTGGCCCATAACATGCATGCCACCCGTCCTGAGAGCGACCTGTCTAATCTGATGTCTGATATCCTGATCTGGGCATCACGTGATTACAACGAGCAGCCCGATCTTGCCATTTATAATATGGGTGGTATCCGTGCCGACCTCACGAAGGGGGATGTCACCTATGAGGATGTGCTCAGCATCGCTCCCTTCGAGAATAAGATCTGCTTCGTCACTCTGACGGGTGAGCAACTCATACAGCTCTTCCGGCAGATCGCCCATCGTGGTGGTGAGGGTGTCAGCAAGGGGGTGGAGCTCGTCATCACCAGTGCCGATATCGGCGGTGAACTTGTCTCTGCCCGTCTGAACGGCAAGGAGATCGATCCACAGGCCAGCTATCGCGTGTGTACCATCAACTATCTGCTGGAGGGCAACGACGGTATGGATGCCTTAGCCAAGGGCACGAACAAGGTGGCTCCTCAGGAAGCCAGCAACAACTCGCGTTTCCTCATCCTGAACTTTTTCCAGGACATGATGAAACAGGGTGTCGTGGTTGATGCTCAGGTTGAAGGACGAATTAAGGTGAAAAAGTAAAAGGGTAAAAAAGTAAAAAGGTAAATAATGAAAAGGAATCTTTATATATATAATAAGGTGGTGACAAGGTTGGTTATGGGGCTTTTACCCTTTTACCTTTTTGCCTTCTCACCATTAGATGCTGATGCCAAGAAGCATAAGCAGCTTGTGATCCTGCATACCAACGATACCCATTCCACGATCTTTCCCGTCAAGCAGAACATCGACGATAAGGAGATAGCAGGTCGTGGTGGTTATCTGCGTCGTGTGAACATGTTGAAGGAACAGCGCCAGCAGCATCCCGACCTGTTGCTCTTCGACTCAGGCGACTTCTCGCAGGGCTCTGGTTATTACACACTCTTCAAGGGTGAGGTAGAGATAGGCTTGATGAATCAGATGGGCTACGATGCCATTACCATCGGCAACCATGAGTTCGACTTCGGACTCGACAATCTGGCGCGTATCTTCCGTATGGCCAACTTCCCCATTGTCTGCTCCAACTACGACTGCAAGGGAACGGTTCTGGAGGGATTGGTGAAACCATATATCACGCTGAAGCGCAATGGTGTGAAGATTGGCGTCTTTGCCCTCTCGCCTGCCCTGAAAGGACTGGTGTTTGATGGCAACTGTCAGGGCATTACCTACCTCGATCCTGCTGAGACGGCACAGAAGTACATCAACCTCCTCCGCAAACAGGAGAAGTGCGATATCGTGATCTGCATCTCCCATCTGGGTTGGAAAGAGTCGGAATATACGGATGAGATGCTCCTCAAGGGCATCGAAGGTTGCGACCTCGTGCTGGGCGGACATACCCATACCTATATGAAGCAGTTGGAGTATGCACCCGATAAGACGGGTAAGCTGATACCCGTAGATCAGAATGGTAAGCACGGCGCCTTCATCGGCAAACTCCTGCTTAACCTTGAGAAATAACTACTCGAAATAAAGCGTTAGGACAATCATCTTGCTGTGGCCACTGGTCACAGCATTTGTATAGGCCCGCATGTTCTCGTCTTTCAGCTCGTTGGCGTGGTCGTGATCCAGGGCGTCTCTCAGACTGTAGCAGAACTTCAGCTCGGGAATCAGTTTGAAGAACGGCAGGTAGAAGTCGCAGCCCAGTCCCACTTCCAGCATCAGGTCCGACTTCTTAAGCTGTATATATTCCTGGTTTTTACTGGTCAGGTTCAGCATCGGGTTGATACCCGCCATGATATACGGGCGGTAGTTGTTCCATCTCTCGGCACTGAACTTCAGATCCACTGGCAGCGACAGATAGGTGTTCTTCATGTTTTGTGTCACCTCCGTAGGCCGTCCGTACTCATCGAGATCCGTCAGATTGCGGAAAGCCAGATGCTTCGATCCGAAGTGCATCGTCGGCGAGAAGCGCAGGTTGAAGTGCTTACTCAGTCTCAGGTCGGCCAGCACCCCCACGCTGAAGCCGGCATTCCAGCGGTCGTCCTCACACACGATGGTCTTCTCCTCTATCAGTCCGTCTTCATACGTCACCAGCTGGGGCCCCACGTTTTTCAGTCCGATATCCTGCAGGTGCAGCCCCACGAGGATGCCGAAATGGAGGGTGCGCAGGTCGGTATATGGCCTGTGCTGTATGGTACGCGTCTGAGCCTGCCCTGTCATCGGGAGCAGGCACAACAGTGTCAGTATCTGTAGAAATCGCTTCATAACTGCTATAATAACGCAGAAATGCGCACATTATTATCTTTTGCTTAGAAGAATCCGAAGAAGTAGATCACGGCCACCTTCCTGGGATCTCTCATATTACGGGCTTCGCCGATCTGACTGCCGTTCCTATAGACGGCGCCGTTCGAGCGTACCTCACCGATCTTACTGCCGTTCTCATAGACATCGCCGTTAGAGCGTACCTCGCCAACCTTGCTGCCGCTCTTATAGATGTCGCCGTTTGAGCGTATCTCACCCTTACAGCTGCCACCTACGTAGATGTCGCCATTATAGCGGAGCTCTCCACGCTGGCTTCCACCGATATACACGGCACCGTTGCCACGGAGCTCACCAAACTGGCTGCCACTGCGATAAAGGGCGGATGCATCAGAGCTGCTGCTGGAACTCTGCACCACCTTGTCCTTAAAGAAGAAGAAATAGAAGGCTGCTGCAATCACGGTTTTGTTGTTCGTACCACGCAGTCTGCCGATGGTCGAGTGCGATCTGTCCTCAATGTCGCCACTGCGGTAGTAGCCGATGGTAGAGTGTGAGCTGTTCTCGAAGTCACCACTGCGGAAGTAGCCGATGGTCGAGTGCGAGCTGTTCTCCACCTCACCGTTGCTTCTCACATATCCAATCGTCGAGTGCGAGCTGTTCTCCACCGTTCCGTCCATCTTGATATAGCCGATGGTCGAGTGTGAGCTGTTCTCCACCGTACCATTGCTTCTGATATAGCCCAGGGTAGAGTAGCTGCTGTTTGATACCTCTGCATTCAACTCGGCCCACTCCTTCTTCAGAGCCTCCTCACGGGCGGCGCGCTCCTGACGCTCCCGTTCTGCACGGGCGGCAGCTTCGGCAGCGGCTTTCGCCTGAGCCTCCTTCCATTCTATCACCTGATTCTTGGAGATCAGGGCCCCGTGGAAGGTGTAGGCTACGAGTAGCGGACTGACGTGCCCGTCAAACGAACCGATCTCATGACCGAAGCTCACAGCCTTCAGCATCGAGGCCTCACCGATCACGTCACCGTCCAGATACACCTTATTAGTCTTTGTGTCAAATTTCAATGTGCCCAGGTTCGGACTCTCGATGGTGCCGTCGTTGTTGATCGAACCCTTAGGCGTACCGTTCTTGGCAGTCCACTTGCCAGTGGCAGGATCGAGCTTGTAACTCACCTTCTGTCCGGCAAACTCACCCTCGTCATACGTCTGGTTAAAAGTAATCTCCAGATTCACAGGATCCCATGTGCCGATGGCGGTCTTTCCCCATCTGATGGTGTTCAGCGCTCCCGTAGCGGCAGGCTGAGGAACGGTCGGCGTGATGCTCTTGATAGCCTCCTGGATGGAGTCCCTGCGATGCTTCTCCCGATCAGCGGCCTTCTCCTGCTTGGTTTTGATACCTGCAGCCTTACGTGCCTTGTTAAGCAAACTGCCCCATTGTGCCTCAGCTGGTGTGCTGAAAGCGAACATGGCCACGAGGGCCAGTCCTAAGAACTTTGTACTGTGTTTCATCTCTTCAAAAGTTAATGGTTATGATATTGATTAGGTGCAAAAATACGCAAAAATATCCAAATAAGCAAGAAAAAAGAAAAAAATCTACCTAAAATTTGGTATATTTCAAAAATAGTTGTACCTTTGCGCTCATCAAAAGTGAGTAATAGTATTAACAATTTTAATTAATAAAGATTATGGCATACGTAATTGGTGAAGATTGTATTTCTTGTGGAACATGTGCTGGTGAGTGCCCCGTTGAGGCTATCTCTGAGGGTGCAGAGCGCTATGTGATTGATGCTGATGCTTGCACAGAGTGCGGCACATGCGCAAGTGTTTGTCCTTCTGAGGCTATCAGCCTTCCCTAAGCATTTAGGACATACAAGAAAACAAATCCCCAGCCGATACATTCGGTTGGGGATTTTTCGTTTTAGCATATGCAATAATGCAAAAAAAAGCCGATTTATGTGTTAATAACAAAAAAAATCCCTATATTTGCAATCTGAAAGGACTTTTTTATTCAAAAACTACTATTAATTATGAAGAGATTTAATCTGTGGATGCTGGTCGCCATCCTGTCGTGCGGCCTTTTGACAACCTCCTGTTCGGAGATTGACAACCCTGCACCTGTGCGTGAACTCAGTAATAGCATCGACGAGTTCTGGGATATGCCTGGCAATGCCGGCGACCCTGAAGTTGTGGCTGCCCTGCAGTCGATCGAGAACGTTGTGGATCTGAAGCCCTTTATGAATGTCTTTCTTGGGCAGTGCTACTATTTCAACTATAATCAGCTGGTTGACCACAACAATCCCTCTAAGGGCACTTTCAAGCAGCAGGTGGTACTGACCTTTGTCGGTAAGGATGCGCCTACGATCCTGCATACCCAAGGTTATTCACTTACTACCCAACCCGATCCTAATAACATCAAGAACCACCTTGACAGCATCAAGGCACCTCATTTCCTTTGGGCGCTGTCAAAAGAAGGTGACAAGAAGAAATTCGATCTTAACTGTTTGCAAGTGGAGTATCGTTATCATGGTTTCTCACTGCCAGAGGGTGATAAAGACTCCTTCACGTATATGACTGCTGAGCAGCACTCAAAAGACCTTCACGCCATTGTGAGCGATCTGAAGAAAGCTCTTATTACAGGCAGTGGCAAATGGCTGAGCACAGGTGTCAGCAAGAATGGTGATACTTCTACGCAGTATGCCTATTTTGACGAGCTGAATGGTTGGAATGACATCGATGTCTATGTGCCTTTTGCGTCTCCAATCACCATACAGGAGGATGATATCCGTATCGGCACCTATATGATCACCAAATCTACTAAGGATAAGCTGGCAGATCTTGAAAAGGTTTACAAGAAGCTGGTTGATGACAGGGCTGTGGCTGACTCGACCATTGCAGCCTATGCCAAGAAAGGCGTAAAGTTTAAAAAGGATTCTGCTCTCTTGACTACAGTTACTACGGTTGTCGGTAATCTCTTTGATTTGCAGTCATACGCAGATTACAACACGTGGACCAAACTGATTCCCAAAGAGGGTGATAAGCCTGAAACCTATGCAAAATTCTTCATGCTCAATTCTAATAGTCCTGAAGTCGAATATAAAGGAGCTGGTGCCCGTGGCCCGTTGCATAAGCGTAGAACCCCCTACGAAGTGCAGAATGCCATGGAGCAAGGTGGTGCTGGATTTGATTTCTCATGGTTCTTGGATGGCAAACTGCTCTCGGAGTCAGACAAGAAGTACTTTAAGGATTATATGGAGAAAAGCAAAAACTCCAAGACAATGGATCTGCAGGTGAATGTTCGGAAGAATCTGGAGACTACCACGAAGAAGCTGATCTTCGTGTATGGTGAGGATGATCCATGGACAGGTGCTGCCATTCCCGATCCCACGAATCCCAACGTGAAGAAGTACATCGTGCCTCATGGCACACACACTGACGACTTCAAAGTCTATGCCAGATATCCTGGCGGTCAGGAGATCGCTGATAAGATCATGGCTGATGTTAAAGCCATCCTGTTCCCCTAATGTAGAGTAATGTTTAGAACTACTATTAATTATGAAGAGATTTAATCTGTGGATGCTGGTCACCATCCTGTCGTGCGGCCTTTTGACAACCTCCTGTTCGGAGAGTGACAATCCTGTTGATCCGTATAGTAAAAACATCGATGTGTTCTGGGATATGCCAGGCAATGCCGGTGACCCTGAAGTTGTTGCAGCCTTGAAGTCGATTAAGAACGTTGTGGATCTGAAACCCTTTATGAACGTCAATCTCGGTCAGTGCTATTATTTCAACTATAATCAGCTGGTTGACCACAACGATCCCTCCAAGGGCACCTTCAAGCAGCAGGTGGTACTGAGTTTTGTCGGTAAGGATGCGCCTACGATCCTTCATACTGAGGGCTATAACCTTACTGGTTTTTACAGGGTTAATAACAACACAAATCGCCTTGACAGTATCAAGGCGCCCCATTTCCTTTGGGCACTGTCGAAAGATTATGGTAAAAATGGGTTCGATCTTAACTGTGTGCAGGTGGAGTATCGCTATCATGGTTTCTCACTGCCGGAATGGGATGCCGACTCCTTCAAGTACCTGAGTGCTGAGCAGCAGTCAGAAGACCTTCACGCCATTGTGACCGATCTGAAGAAAGCCCTGATTACCGGTGATGGTAAATGGCTCAGCACTGGCGTCAGCAAGAATGGTGATACCACTGTACAGTATGCCTATTTTGACGAGCTGAATGACTGGAACGACATCGATGTCTATGTGCCCTTCGGATCTCCTGTCACCACACAGGCGGAGGATCTTCGTATCGGTAACTATATGATCAACGAAGCTGCAAAAGATGCGCTGCCACAACTTGAGAAGGTTTTCAAGAAGCTGGTTGATGACGGGGATGTTGCTGATGCCACTATTGATGCTTATGCCGATATACTTTATAAAGAAGGAGATGAGCTTGACAAGGATTCTGCTTACCTGTTTACCATTGACAGAGCGTATGGTAATCTCTTTAAAGTGATGTCATACGGTGATTTCGACACATGGTCCAAGCTGATTCCCCGGGAGGATGATAAGCCTGAGTACTATGCTTACTTCTTTATGCTTGATGACGATAGTGACGACATCTATCCCAAAGAAGCTAAAGCCCGTGGCCCGTTACTTAAGCGTAGAGATCCGTTCGATATACAGATATCCATCGACCAGGGTAATAGGGGCTTGGATTATACATGGATCCTTGATGGCAAGCTGCTTTCAGACTCAGACAAGAAGTTTTTTAAGAATGAAATGGAGAAGAGCATAAAATCCAAGACGCTCGATCTGCAGGTGAAAATCCTGATCAATCTGGAGACTACCGAGAAGAAGCTGATCTTCGTGTATGGTGAGGATGATCCCTGGACAGGTGCTGCCATTCCCGATCCCACGAATCCCAACGTGAAGAAGTACATCGTACCTCATGGCACACACACTGACAACTTCGATACATACGGCAGGTATCCTGGCGGTCAGGAGATCGTTGACAAGATCATGGCTGATGTCAAAGCCATCTTGTTCCCCTAATCACCCCGTAATTATCGTGATCAACATAGAAGAAGGGGCAGGCACTCTTGCGCCCCTATGATTGATTATAAAGGAATATAAAAATGAGGAACTGTGTTGAAACAATTCCTCATTTTTTTATTGTATATCAATACGTTATTGATATTAGTAGCGAATTGTACGGTCACCAACTCTTCCATTGTCAGAGCGCGTGCGCCCTTGATGAACTTGCGGGACCTGTCCTCTGTGAGTTCACGGAAACATCAATATAGCAGTGGTAGATTTCAATATATCTTGGATAGTAACCTTACCGCCGTTT
>ONAE01000164.1 GCA_900315695.1 uncultured Prevotella sp.
TGATGTGATGAAGCTACAGTCAGTTGGTATCTTCAATGCCATAGCCTCCCTTGGTGGCTCATGGACAGTCAATCAGTTCCAGAAACTGAAAGACTATCGTTTACAGGATTGCACGCTCTGTTTTATGCCAGACTCAGATATTCCGAAAGACGGGGAAGAACTCGGTGCAGGCTTTTGTAACGTTATACGTAACGGAGCCCTTGCTATGCAGCAGGGTTTTACCGTCAGTGTCAAAGAGATACCCAACGACCTCACCATAGAACGGCCAAAGAAGATTGACCCTGACGAGTTCTTCTGCGACAAGTCCGATCTCAACAAATTGGAAGAAAGAGAATTCCTGTTATGGGCTTTCGAGAAGAAGTTCGATAAAAACGGTACTACAGAAGAAAAGCAGAAGGTCATCGATGAAGCCTGTAATCTGCTCCTATGTATCAAGGATGATACCGTCTTGGAGCGTTACATCACCCAACTGGCGAAGATTGATGGTAATAAGACCATCTGGCGACAGGCTTTCAACGCTGCCAAGATGCGCCAACAGAAACGTCTCTCCGAGAAAAACAAGGAAGGTGGCATAGATATGCTTCGCTCTTTCGGCTTTACTGTTCAACACGGTTGCTATTATGGTTTCAACAAGAACGGTGACGAAGTACAGTGGTCGAACTTCACATTGAAACCGCTGTTCCATATTAAAGACGACATCCGGCCTGTTCGATTATTTGAAATCGTAAACGATGTCTGTGGAAGTGAAACAACTTGGCTGGCAATCGCAGGGTTTCTTCTGCTTCTGTAATGGTGCGCTAGAAAAAGGCATCTGGAAACCGGTGGACGAACTTGGAATAGTTCGCTTGGCTTCTGGCAATTATTACCTTCCCGCCATGTCTCAGCTCTATAAGAACTCAACAGTATTATATACCAATGAGAAAAAGTATTGCCATCTTTCCTGCTCCAACATCTCATTGCACGACTATTTTGCCAAGATTATCGATGTATTCGGGGATAATGCAAAAGTTGGGATCGGCTTCTACATCGCTACGCTCTTTCGTGATATAGTCATGGACAAGACAGCATGTCTGCCTCTATTGAATATCTTCGGCCCGAAAGGTTCTGGTAAGACTGAACTGGCAGAAACGTTGATGTCGTTCTTCATGACTGGCAACGAGCCGCTGAATATTGAGACGGCAACTGTTCCAGCCTTGGCTGATGCTGTAGCCAGCGTGAGTAACATGCTTGTCCATATCGATGAATACAAAAATGGTATCGACATAAAAAAGGTAGAGTTGATGAAGGACGCATGGGCAGGAATCGGACGCTATAGGATGAACATGGACAAGGACAAGAAGCGCGAACAGTCGCACGTAGATTCCTGCATAATACTGACAGGACAGGAAATTCCTACGGCAGACATCGCTTTGTTCTCCCGTCTTATATTCCTGACCTATGAGAAACAGCATCACACACTGGAAGAACGCGATAAGTTCTCCGACTTGATGCAATACCGACAGATGGGAGCCACTCGTATTACATTGGAAATTCTCAAATTACGCCCTACATTCATTGCCGACTTCGACAAAGCATGGCAGAAGGCAAGAATTGACTTACATTCCCGTACTGCTGCATACAAAATCAATGATCGCATCGAAAAGAACTGGCTCTTTTCACTTTCGGCATTCCTGACAATTGAAACAGAGATAGATTGCCCATTCTGTTACGAAGAACTTCTGGGCATTTGTGCCAAAGGAGCCATCCGCCAGAATGAACTGATTTCAAGAACAGATGAAGTTGCAGGCTTTTGGGACATCATCAGTAGTGCCCAACAGAAAGGAAGTTTTGTCAACGGTCAGGACTATGTTATCAAAACAAAGACGACAATTAAAACCTATGAGGCAAAAAACACTATAGACTTCAGTGCGCCGAAGGAAATTCTTATGATACGCAAAAATAGCATGCTGACCACCTATCGCCAGTTAGGTCGCCAGATTGATGAGCGAATGTTGCCTTCTGAGTCAATCCTT
>ONAE01000091.1 GCA_900315695.1 uncultured Prevotella sp.
AAAATGAAGTTAAAAGGAATGAGCCCGGTGCAATACCGAGCTCAATACCTTAGGGAATAATTAACGTGTTTAACGTCCAACTTCTCGGGGGCACTTCACAGGGTACATCCTCTTTTGTTTTGAGTACATTCTTGAAAGATTACATATCCTTATGGATATCCACCATCTTACAGGGGAACCAGAAGCTGATGGTGGTCTTTCTGCCATTTTCAGAATCGATATCCAACTCACCACCGAGGGCGTCAACAATTGCTCTGCACAATGAGAGCTCTAGCCCAGACGACTCGTTGGATTGTGTCAAAGCATCTTCTCTTTGAAGGAATGAGTAGATATCCTCGCCTATCAGCTCTGTTTGTCCGTTACCCATATAAGAGATGGTGGCTTTTAGACCTCTGCGTTCATGGGTATAGAAGACTGTGATATCTCCCTGGTTGGTTAGCTTGGCAGCATTCGTCAGAAGATGCATCATGAGCTGGTGCATGAAGTTTGTGTCAAGGCGACCTCTGCAATGTGGTGACAGGTCAGTTCTGACGCGGACGTTCACATCAGGTTTGGTGACAACCATAGCCTCACGACGGTAGGAAGCCATCAACTCTGCCAAGTTAACCTCGATGAAGGTAAAGGCGGGCGTGATGCCTTCGAACTTTGACAGTTCCATCAGATGCTGGATAAAACCGAGTACCTGATGACTGCTGGTGCTGATTTTGGAGGCCATCTCCTTTACTTGTGCAGCCTGCATGTATTCGTCTTTCTCTTCAAGAATTAAATTACTGTAGCCCAAGATGGCATTCAGGGGCGCACGCAGGGCACGGCTGATGTTGTCTAAGAATACAGACTTCAGCAATTCGCTCTTCTGGGCTCGCTTTATCTCTCTCTTCAGCTGGTACTCATGATAGCGGTACATAAAATAAAAAGCAATACCGAAACCAATCAACAGTACAAAAATGATAATTAATAATAGTGTAACCATAAGGTAATATGTTAATTTTCAGTGCAAAGGTAATACAAATATTTAGAATCTCCAAATATTTAATAAAAAAAACCGAGTGTCTCCCGACAATCGGTTTCAAAAACAAACTACTTAAAAACTAATCTACTAAAACAAATCAAAAAAATATCTTTTACTCAAATGTAAGCAATACTATTATTGTCGAGGGGATTTTCGAATAGTTGATGCATTTAATGATTAATGAGTTCTGTGCAAAATTACATTTTTTATTTTGTAGTTGCAAGAAAATCTCAAAGAAAAGAGTGTTTTTATACAATTATTAAGAAAAAAGAGGGATGAATATGCAAATTCACCCCTCAATTTGATAACTATGCTTAGCAAAATAGTGCTATTTGTGTGCGCACACTCGTGCGCTCAGATTACATCATGCCACCCATGCCTGGGGCTCCACCCATCGGCATTGCAGGCTCCTTCTCAGGCTTGTCGCAGATGAGACACTCTGTGGTGAGGAACATGCCGGCGATAGAAGCGGCGTTCTCAAGAGCGACACGAGCTACCTTGGCAGGATCGATCACACCAGCCTCACGCAGATCCTCATAAACATCTGTGCGGGCATTATAACCGAAGTCGCCCTTAGCCTCACGTACCTTCTGTACAACCACAGCGCCCTCGCCACCAGCATTGGTCACAATCTGGCGCAGCGGCTCCTCAATGGCGCGGCAGATAATATTGATACCAGTCTGTTCGTCGGCATTGTCACCCTTCAGATCAGCCAGAGCCTCCTGAGCGCGGATGTAGGTAGTGCCACCACCGGCAACCACACCTTCCTCGATAGCAGCGCGGGTAGCGCAGAGGGCATCATCCACACGATCCTTCTTCTCCTTCATCTCTACCTCAGAGTTAGCACCTACGTAGAGCACTGCAACGCCACCAGCCAACTTAGCCAGACGCTCCTGCAGCTTCTCCTTATCGTAAGAAGAGGTAGTTACCTCGATCTCCTTCTTGATCTGGGCGATACGATCCTGGATGGCCTGCTTGTCGCCAGCGCCGTTCACGATGGTCGTGTTATCCTTAGAAACAGTTACCTTGTCGCAAGTACCCAGCATCTCGAGGGTAGCCTGCTCCAGCTTCAGACCCTTCTCCTCGCTGATTACCACACCACCTGTCAGGGTAGCGATATCCTCGAGCATGGCCTTACGGCGATCGCCGAAGCCAGGAGCCTTCACAGCGCAGATCTTCAAGCCACCACGCAGACGGTTGACAACGAGTGTGGTCAGAGCCTCAGAATCCACATCCTCAGCAATCACCAGCAAGGGGCGTCCGCTCTCAGCAGCAGGCTGCAGGATGGGCAGGAAGTCCTTGATGTTAGAGATCTTCTTGTCGTAGATAAGAATATATGGGTTCTCCATCACGCATTCCATCTTCTCGCTGTCGGTGATGAAGTAAGCTGACAGATAACCACGATCGAACTGCATACCCTCTACCACACCGATATGGGTGTCACGGCTCTTGCTCTCCTCGATGGTGATCACACCGTCCTTAGATACCTTGCGCATTGCTTCAGCCAGCAACTCACCGATTTCCTTATCGTTGTTAGCAGAAACGGTAGCCACTTGCTCGATCTTGTCGTAGTTGTCGCCTACCAGCTCTGCACTCTTGGCAATATGCTCGGTGACAGCCTTCACAGCCTTGTCGATACCGCGCTTCAGATCCATCGGATTAGCACCAGCAGTGACGTTCTTCAGACCCTCGCTAACGATAGCCTGGGCGAGAATGGTAGCAGTTGTTGTACCATCACCTGCATCATCACCAGTTTTTGAGGCAACGCTCTTAACGAGCTGTGCACCTGTGTTCTCGAACTTGTCCTCCAGCTCGATCTCCTTAGCAACTGTCACACCATCCTTGGTGATCTGTGGAGCACCGAACTTCTTCTCGATAACCACGTTGCGGCCCTTAGGACCCAGTGTTACCTTTACTGCATTTGCCAACTGGTCAACACCCTGCTTCATTGCATCGCGGGCGTCAATATTGAATTTAATATCCTTTGCCATGATCTATTTCCTTTTCTTTACTTTTTTACCTTTTTACTTTTCAATCACTGCGAGTACATCGCTCTGACGCATCATGAGATACTTCTCACCCTCGAATTCCAGCTCAGTGCCAGAATACTTGCCATAGAGCACTTCGTCGCCCTCTTTCAGGATCATTGCCTCGTCCTTGGTACCCTGACCAACGGCCTTGATAGTTCCATGAAGTGGCTTCTCCTTAGCTGTGTCAGGAATGATAATACCACCGATTTTCTCTTCTGCAGGTGCCGGTAATACCAGCACGCGGTCTGCTAATGGTTTGATGTTCATAATTCGTAATATTTTAATGTTATACCTTTTATTATATATAAGTGTGAAACGCACTTTCGTCGTCTCGCCTTTTTTTCTGCCAAAAGTATGCCAACCTTGTAGGGTGTGCCAACTTGTCAGCGATTTATGTCATCAGATGTGTCATTCTATATTTTTTGGTAAAAAAATGATGTGAATCGAAAAATAATGATTACCTTTGCAGCAGTTACGTAACAATAAAAAACTTAATTATGAAACAATTCTTTAAAATGACGCTTGCCACAATCTGTGGTATAGCCATTTTCTTGGTAGTGACAGGATTCTTCCTCACTGTCTCATTGTTGGGCATGGTTGCCAGCGACTCTGCCTCAACCAAAGTTCAGGAGAACTCTGTATTTGTCATTAAGCTCGACGGAACTATTAATGAACGGGCAGAAAAAGATTCGCCTGTCAACCAGATCCTGAATATGGGCGACATGAGTGAGATGGGACTCGACGACTTGATCTGTGCCATCCGCAAGGCCAAGGACAATGAAGACATCAAAGGTATCTACTTGGAAGGTGGCGCTCTCGCATTCGATGCACCAGCAACAGCCCAGCAGCTGCGCGATGCCCTGAAAGAATTCAAGAAGAGCGGCAAATGGATTGTGGCCTATGCCGACAGTTATTTCCAAACCTCCTATTATGTGGCCTCAGTAGCCGACAATATCTATCTGAACGATCATGGTACCATCGACTTTGAGGGACTAGGTGGCAAAGGTGAGTATATGAAAGGCCTGTACGACAAGCTCGGAATTAAATATATGGTGGCTAAGGTGGGTAAGTACAAGAGCTATGTGGAGCGCAACACCCAGACGGGCATGAGCGAATACGACCGCGAGCAGCGTTCTGCCTACCAGAACGGCATCTGGAACTACTGGTTGAAGGAGATGGCTGAGAGCCGTAAGGTGAAAGCCGAAGCGCTGAACCAGCTTGCTAACGACAGCATCATGGCTTTCGCCGACACCAAGGATTATGTGAAAGCCAGATTGGTCGATAAGGTGATGTTCCCCGAAGAGATTAAGGCGGAAATCAAAAAGCGTCTGAAGCTCGGCAAGGATGACGATATCAACCAGCTCACTTTGAGTGAGATGCTCAACGTGAAGTCAAAGAAGAATGACGAAGGTGAGAAGATTGCCATTTACTATGCCTACGGTAGCATCGTTGACAGTGAGGCGATGAACATGATGGATGGCGGCGAACACTGTATCGTGGGAAAGACCACCGCAGAAGACCTTCGCAAGCTGGCTGATGATAATGACGTCAAAGCTGTGGTGTTCCGTGTGAACTCCGGTGGTGGTAGTGCCGTAGCCTCTGAGCAGATTCGCCATGCACTCAAACTGTTGAAAGCCAAGAAGCCTCTCGTGGTTTCGATGGGAGGTGTGGCAGCATCTGGCGGCTATTGGATCAGTTCTCCGGCTAATTACATCTTTGCTGAGCCTACCACTATTACCGGTAGTATCGGTATCTTCGGACTCATCCCCAATTTCAGCGGACTTGTGACTGACAAACTCGGCATCACTTTCGATGGTGTAACCACTAATAAGTTCTCTGATTACGAGACAGACCTGATCCTGGGTAAAGATACTGATGAGATCATGAAACACTTGCAGACCTATATCGATCACGGCTATCAGCAGTTCCTCGACGTTGTGTCAGAGGGTCGTGGTATGAAACCCGCCGAGGTGGATTCCATCGCTCAGGGTCGTGTGTGGCTCGCCTCCGATGCCTTGAAGATCAAACTCGTGGATAAACTTGGCAGTCTCGACGATGCCGTAAAGAAGGCCGCAGAACTTGCTAAGGTGAAGGAGTATCACACAGCGGCATATCCTAGTGAGGGCAGTTGGCTTGAAAGATTCATGTCCGGCGAGGATAAGGGGTCATATCTCGACAGTCAGTTGCAGAAGGAGTACAAGGCACTCTTAGGCGACTTCTACGAGCCGTTGATGGAGATTCGTCAGACCTTGAAGGGCGGCAGTCGTATGCAGGCCCGTATGCTCGACGACGTGAGAATGAAGTAAGCGTGGAGAAGGAATGGAAGGCGACCTTATCTATATCAACAAGAAACTGCGCCCGCTGAGTTGGCTTTATGGCTTAGGCGTGGGCTTCAGGAACTTCCTGTTTGAGACAGGTATTCTGAAGAGCCAAACCTATGCTACGCCTGTCATCTCGGTAGGTAACATCACAGTCGGGGGAACAGGTAAGACGCCGCATGTGGAATATCTGATCCGACTGCTGAAAGACAAAACGAACCTCGCAGTCCTCAGTCGTGGCTACAAACGGAAGAGCAGTGGTTTCATGCTGGCCGATAACAACACGACGATATATGATATTGGTGATGAGCCTTTCCAGATGAAACAGAAGTTTCCTGATATCACTGTGGCTGTCGATAAGAAACGTACACGTGGCATCAGTCGTCTCATCAAGGGTGAGGCAGGCAAAGACATCGACGTGATTCTGCTCGACGATGCCTTTCAGCATCGTTATGTCACCCCTGGCATCAATATCCTGCTGGTGGATTACCATCGTCTCATCATCTACGATGAGCTGTTGCCGTCAGGTCGTCTTCGTGAGGGCGCTGGTAGCAAGAACAGGGCCGACATCGTGATCATCACCAAGTGTCCTGTTAACATGAAGCCGATGGAATTCCGTGTGCTCACCAAGGCGATGGCTCTTTATCCTTATCAGCAGTTGTATTTCTCAACATATACTTACGAAGGTCTAGAGCGGCTCGATGGCCAGGAATGTACAGGGGGACTCGAGAGTCTCGCCGACAAGCATGTGCTCCTGGTGACGGGTATCGCCTCACCTGAGCAGATGAAACTCGATCTGCAGTCGTATGCCAAGGACATCCGTCCGCTGGCCTTCGCCGACCACCATCAGTTCAAGGAGAAGGATATCCGACTGATCAACGAGACATTTAGTGAACTTCCCTCGCCTAAGTGTATCATCACCACAGAGAAGGATGCTGTGCGTCTGAGAACCGTTGAGGGACTGAGCGATGAGGTACTGCAACATTTCTATGTCTTACCCATCCGCATTAAACTGATGCTCGACCAGGAGAAATCTTTTAATAAACATATCATCGATTATGTACGCAAAAATTCAAGAAACAGCATCCTGGCTAAAGACAAGGATGACTACAAATCCAAAGACAGCGATCATACTGGGGACAGGCCTCGGACAATTAGCTTCAGAAATTACTGATAAAACCGAGATCGCCTATTCCGACATTCCTAATTTCCCTGTCTCTACCGTTGAGGGACATAGCGGAAAACTGATCTTCGGCAAATTGGGTGGCGTGGATATTCTGGCCATGCAGGGGCGCTTCCACTACTACGAGGGCTACTCGATGAAGGAGGTAACCTTCCCCGTGCGTGTCATGTACGAACTGGGCATCAAGACTCTCTTTGTGTCGAATGCCGCTGGCGGCATGAACCCGAAGTTCAATATCGGCGATCTGATGGTCATCACCGATCACATTAATTTCTTCCCCGAGCATCCGCTTCGTGGTAAGAACTTCCCCACGGGTCCGCGCTTTCCCGACATGCACAGCACTTATGATCCGCTGCTGATCAAGCTGGCCTTCGATATCGCCCGCGAGAAGCGCATCCCTGTTCAGCATGGCGTGTATGTGGGCGTACAGGGTCCGACCTTCGAGACCCCTGCGGAATATAAGATGTATCGGATCATGGGTGGCGATGCCGTTGGCATGTCCACTGTGCCCGAAGTGATTGTGGCCCACCATTGTGGCATCCGCACCTTCGGTATCTCTGTCATCACCGATCTCGGCGGTTTCGACGAGCCAGTGGAGGTCAGTCATGAGGAGGTGCAGCAGGCAGCCAAGAAGGCACAGCCTTTCATGACAGATATCATGAGAGAACTGATTATATGGACAGCCAAGTTTGATTACGACCAGGCAGATTCCTTTAATACCAATCACCCCACAGAAGGATGGAAATAGCAAAAATAGGGGAGTTTGGTCTCATCGACCGACTCACAAAAGATCTTGAGAATAAGAACGAAAGTACAAAGTACGGCGTAGGCGATGACTGCGCCGTACTCAGCTATCCTGATAAAGAAGTGCTGGTAACCACAGACCTGTTGATGGAGGGGGTACACTTCGACCTGACCTACATCGACCTGAAACATCTGGGCTATAAGTCGGCAATGGTGAACATCAGCGATGTGTTTGCCATGAACGGCACCCCCCGTCAGATCACTGTCTCTTTGGCACTGAGCAAGCGTTTTACCGTTGAGGATGTGGAGACTTTCTACAGCGGTCTGCGGCTGGCCTGCGACAAGTGGGGGGTGGATATCGTAGGAGGCGATACCACCTCGAGCTACACAGGTCTCGCCATCAGCATCACCTGTATCGGTGAGGCCAGCAAGGAGGATATCGTCTATCGCAACGGCGCGAAGGACACGGATCTCGTCTGCGTCTCTGGTGACTTAGGGGCTGCTTATATGGGACTCCAACTGCTCGAACGTGAGAAGAGTGTGTATTACAGTCAGGTAGAAGAAGCCAAGCGTAAGGGTGACAAACGTGCTATCGAGGAACTGGCTCACTTCCAGCCCGATTTCAGCGGCAAGGAATATCTGTTGCAGCGGCAGCTCCAGACTGAGGCCCGTGGAGATATCATCGAAAAACTGCGTGAGGCGGGTATCCGTCCGACAGCGATGATGGACATCAGCGATGGTCTCTCTTCCGAATTGCTTCACATCTGTAAGCAGTCGGGTGTGGGTTGCCGTATTTTCGAGAAAAACATCCCCATCGATTACCAGACGGCAGTGATGGCTGAGGAGCTGAACATGAATGTTACCACCTGTGCCCTGAACGGAGGCGAGGACTACGAGTTGTTGTTTACCGTTCCCATCGGCGATCACGAGAAAATCGAGAAGATTGAAGGTGTGAAGCTGATAGGCCACATCACCGATGCGAAATTCGGGAGTGTGCTCGTAACCCGTGATAATCAGGAGTTTGAGCTCAAAGCGCAAGGATGGACACATCTTTCAGAATAACTTTTTTGCAAAATTTATGCTGAATTATTTGGTGGGTTCAAAAAAAAGTCGTACCTTTGCACCCGCAAACGAAAGGATTGCAATTTGACACAATGGTGCCTTAGCTCAGTTGGTAGAGCATCGGACTGAAAATCCGTGTGTCCCCGGTTCGATTCCTGGAGGTACCACTCCTCCTTTCATTATATTGATGTGGGTATCTCAACCACGAAAATTGTAGGAATCAAGAACGGTAAGGTGTCAGCCCCTATCCGCATTACAGCTGCCGATCCGATCACCTCGCTCTATGGGGCTTTCGGAAAGTATCTGCACGACAATGAGATCGATCTCAAAGACGTGGAACAGGTGATGCTTACGGGTGTGGGTGCAGCCTATATCGATACGCCCATCTATGGGTTGCCTACGGGTAAGTCTGAGGAGTTTATGGCCGATGGTCTGGGGGCTCGTTTCGAATCAAAACTTGACCATACGATCGTCGTATCGATGGGAACAGGTACCTCTTTCGTGAAATGCGAAGGCGATGACATGCGTCATATCGGTGGTATCGGTGTCGGCGGTGGTACTCTGCAGGGACTGGCCCGCATCATGCTCAACACGGGTGATATCAAACAGGTGGCCGCTTTGGCCAGAAAAGGCAATGCCCGTAATACCGACCTGACTATCGGTGACATCAGCGCACAGCCGCTGCCGGGACTGCCGATGGATACCACTGCTTCCAACTTTGCGCGTGCTCAGACTGATGCCTCTAAGGAAGACATCGCCGCAGGACTGATTAAAATGGTGCTTCAGTCGATTGGCTCTGCCGCCTGGCTCGCCTCTCTGGGCAGCGATATCCGCGACTTTGTTCTCATCGGCAATTTGTCGCTCCTGCCCCAGTGCAAGGAGGTGTTCCCTGCCCTTGAGAAACTCTACAACATCCGTTTCCATATCCCCAAGTACTCGCAATACTGCACCGCCATCGGTGCCGCATTGGATTATACAATCAATGGAACAAAATAACGAGTAATCCCCGCCAGAAAGCGGGGATTATTTGTTATCTCACACTTGCATTCAGGTTTCTTTTCAAGAAGAAAGCCTTGGTGGCGAGGAAGAATGTCAGCACACCTGCGGCATTGACTATCACCACTGTCCAGAAGGCTGAGCCATAGCCTAAGAACTCTGCGATCACACCACCTAACAGGATGCCCAGTCCCATACCGATATCCCAGGAAATAAGAATGGTCGAATTGGCAGTGCCACGCTGGTTGTTGTGTGCCACGTTGATGGTCATATTCTGGAAGGCAGGCCACATGTGACCATTACCAAGACCTATCAACAAAGCCGAGCCATAATAACCTATATACATCAGACTGTCGCCCAGTGTGGAAAAGGCAATGAAGATCGTGTAGCCAATCAGTGAGATCACCATACCTGAGCCCGCATTATACGTGACTCGCCCTTGGCGGAGCGCTTTACTTCCCTGTAGCCGCGAGGCTATCAGTCCGACAGAGCATAACAAGAAGTAAGTACCCGTGCCACCCGTGATGCCCATCACCTCCTTGCCGTAGATGGCGAGGTAGTTGCTCAGAACACCAAAGCTGAACCCGAAGGCCACCATATTCAGTCCTAAGAGCCAGCCGCGCACCAGAAAAAAACGATCCAACGACAGCTTCGACTTATTGCGGACAATCTCCTTTGAGGGCAGTGTTACCGTAGTGTCCACCAGCCAGCCCGCACAAGCCACAATCAGCGCAATCCAGAACAAGAACTCAAAGCTGTGTGTGAGCTGATAGACGTAGATGCCGATGGTAGGCGCCAGGGCCATCGCCAGATTGTTGCTGAGACCATAATAGCCGATGCCCTCTGTGCGGCGACTGGAAGGCAGTACGTCGATGGCTACCGTAGCGTTTGCTGTCGTGAGTGCACCAAAAGGTCCGCCATGCAGCGTTCGCACAATCGTGAATAATAATAAGGTGGAAGCAGCCAGATAACCTGCAAAGAAGATAGCAAAGGCGCCGAAACTGACCATCAGTACGATCTTGCGTGGAAACGAATCCACCATATAGCCGCTAAACGGACGAATCACCAATGCCGTGATGGTATAGCCCGACAGCACCAGACCAATCATATCCTTCGTGGCTCCGAAGTGCTCACTCAGATAGAGCGGTAACAGTGGTGTCAGTACATAAAACGCAAAAAACAGCGAAAAGTTCGCTGCCATCACCTTGCAGTAGTTCCTGTTCCAGAGTCGTTCCATCTAACAAACTATTCTGACTGCAAAATTACTCAAAAGCTCCCAAACTACCAAATCTAATTAAACTATGTTAACACCAATAGACTTTTGACACTTTTGCTCGTCAAATATAAAAGCATTATCAATTTTAACTTATGAGTAAAATTTTTCTTTTATCAACACTGATTCTGGCTGCTGTTACTGGCAAAGCGCAGGATCTTACGCTAAACGATCTTGGCTATTTCGAGCGACAAGGCGTTAATGTATTGGTATTTAGTAACAGCTTCAATGGCGGATTCAACGACGAGAAGAACTCGGGTATCGAGATCATCCAGCATGGCGTTCGTGCCATCCAGGGTGGTGCTGTCCGTCTGAACAACACCCCTGAGCAGTGGGACCTCGTGCCGAAGATGACCAGCCGGAAGGTGGACAAGGAGAATGGCACCATCGAGGTAGCCCTGCGTTACGATGACTATGATTTCGATAGTCGGGTAGTGGTGACAGCCAAGGGCAAGGCTGTTGAGATTGCAGTGTGGCTCGATAAGCCCGTACCCGAGAAACTGGCTGGTGAGGCTGGCTTCAACATGGAGTTCCTGCCTTCACGCTATTGGTTGAAGACCTTCACGATGGATGGTCGGCTGAACCGATTCCCACGTTATGCCACGAGTCAGACCATCACGCGTCCGAACAGTGAGAAACCCCGTCAGTTCAAGGGCTTCAAGACCTACGATGATCGTGGTACAGATCGTTTCGTTGATCCGATGCCTTTAGAGACAGGTCATGCCATCGTGATGGCCACAGATACGCCTGAGCGCATGATCCGCATCAGCAGCGAGGATGCAGAGCTGAAACTCTTCGATGGCAGAATGCTGGCACAGAACGGCTGGTTCGTGCTGCGCAGTGTCTTGCCAAAGGGAAAGACTGGTAAGGTGGTCACCTGGACGGTTGAGCCTCATGCCATCCCAGGGTGGATCCGTGAGCCGAACATCGGGTTCTGTCAGGTAGGTTATAAGCCCGAGCAGCCGAAGGTGGCTGTCATCGAGCTCGACAAGAAAGACACCCCTCAGGCTTCTGCCTCCCTCTTCCGCATCAAGGATGATGGTAGCATCGAGGAAGCCTTCAAAGGCGGCATCCAGAACTGGGGTCCCTATTTCAAATACAATTATGTGAAGTTCGATTTCTCGTCAGTGAAGCAGCCTGGTGTGTATTACATCCAGTATGGTAACACAAAGACCAATAACTTCCTGATCGACGAACATGTCTATGATAAGATTACCGATGCCACTACCGACGTGTGGGTACCTATCCACATGAATCACATGTATGTCACTGAGGGCTATCGCACCTGGCATGGTGAGCCCTTCAAGGAAGGTTATCTGCAGGCACCTGAGAGCGATCACTTCGACCTGCACAAACAAGGCCCTTCCACCGACACGAAATACAAGCCCTATGAGCTCATCCCAGGTCTGAACGTCGGAGGTTTCTTCGATGCTGGCGACTTCGACATCGAGACGGGTTCGAACATCAGTGTGGTTCAGAACTTCATCCGTGCTTGGGAGCTCTTCAAGCCGATGCGTGATGAGACCTTCGTGAGCCAGAAGCAGCGTTACGTTGACCTGCATCGTCCCGACGGCGTGCCCGATATCCTGCAGTTCATTGAGCATGGTACCCTCAACCTCGTGGCGCAGGCTGAGCAGATCGGTCACATGGCTTCTACGCTCTCTAACTCTGTGCTCGACAACTACCATCACTTAGGCGATGCAGCCTCGATTACCGATGGCTTGCATTACGATCCCTCTCTGAAACCCTACGAGGTGTCTGCCGATGGTAAATGCAGTGGTACGCCTGATGATATGTGGGCCTTCACGACCCGTAATGCCCACCTCGACCTCCGTGCCGCCACGATGTTTGCTGCTGCCAGCAGAGCCCTCAAAGGCTACAACGACGATCTGGCAGAGCGCGCTCTCACCCAGTCGAAGCGACTGATGCAGGAAGGTACCGAACTGCTCAAGCAGCGTAACAAATCAGGAGGAGAAGAGTGGGATTTCAGTTGGATTGATGGCTTTGAGGGAGCCAACGCCAATGCCAAGCCCGACAAGAAACGTCAGAAGCTCCTGGAGCGTAGTCGTAAGAACAGTGAGCTGCTGGGCGATATGGCAACCAACCTGCAACTCTACGGCGCTACTCAGGAGAAGCAGTACCTCAACAACTTCGAGGCACAAATCTGGGATGCCCTGGAGTTGAATGTCGCCATGAATATGCAGACAGCCCTCGATGCCGTGCCTTATATGGATGAGGCCTACAAGCAGAAACTCCGTCCCTATGTGGAGAAGTACGAGCAGTATATCAAGGGCTTTGACCAGAACAATCCTTATGGCGTGCCCATCGGACTCGGCAACTGGGCAGGTGTGAACATGGTGCTTAACTTCGGTATCGCCGTGAACTACGCCCACCTCTATTATCCCGACATCGTGAAGAAGGATGAGATCTACCGCGTTTCCAACTGGCTCTACGGCTGTCATCCCTATCACAACTACTCATTCGTAGCAGCTGTGGGTGCCGCCCGTCCGAAGCAGGTGTTCTACGGCAACAACCGTGCAGACTTCTCTGCCATCCCCGGTAATGTCGCCCCAGGTCTTCTGTTCCGTCAGCCTGATCACTTCGAGAACTTCGACGACTGGCCTTTCCTCTGGGGACAGAATGAAGGCACCATTGCCGGTAACACCCAGTACATCATCTTCGGTTCCGCTTTCAAGAACATCCAATAAAACAGAAAAGGGCATCCCAATCGGATGCCCTTTTTCTTATAAACTCATACACTCATACACGATGTATTCTTACCAAGTTTTACATCACGGAGTAGGCTGTTTATGCGACAATTATGACAGGATGTGCCACACATCTGTCGCATAAATCATAATCAGTCGTATGTAACCAACCGAGTAACAAGTATTGGCGGTGGACTCATAGGGAGAAGTTGAAGAGTTGTTTACGAGTCGGCTTCCTGTCGCAGTTTTATGATTTCTCTTTGCCTTTGAATGACTTGACTTTCATGCCGAGTTTGGTAGGCATGATGGCGTTGAGTAAGATTCCTACAAGGGCGGCGATGGCAAGTCCTGAAAGGTGGATGGGACCAATGGCGATGTTGTCGTTGGCTCCATACTTCACACCAATAGCAAGTACCAGGATGAGGGCTGCCACAAACACATTGCGGGAGCTCTTCAGATCGACTTTCTCTTCTACCAGATTGCGCACACCTACTGCTGAAATCATGCCATAAAGAATCAGGCTGACACCTCCGATGGTGGCTGCAGGCATGAGCTGAACCAGACAGGCAAACTTAGGACAGAAAGCCAGAATGATGGCCAGACAGGCTGCTATGCGTATCACCCTGGGATCGAACACCTTCGTGAGGTTCAGCACGCCTGTGTTCTCACCGTATGTGGTATTGGCTGGTGCGCCAAATGCTGATGCAAGGGCTGTGGCGAGACCATCGCCTGAGAGAGTGCGGTGCAGACCTGGATTGTTCAGGAAGTCTTTGCCTACAGTGGAGCTGATGGCAAACATATCGCCAATATGCTCCATGATAGTAGCAAAAGCAATAGGCATGATGGCCAGGATGGATGAGAGCATCAGCGTGGTGTTGGCATCTTCAAACACTGCCAGAACAGTGCGCTCTTTGGCGATAGGGAAGCCTACCCACGCTGCTTCGCCAAGGGGTGAGAAATCGACTTCACCCATGCAGGCTGCTATGATATATGACACCATGACGCCCAGGAGCACTGGGATAATCTTGATGATGCCCTTGCCCCATACGGAAGATGTGATGACAGTGACGATGGCGATGATTGCCAACAGCCAGTTGGTTTGGCAATTGGCGATGGCTGAGCCTGAGAGCACCAGTCCGATGGCAATAACAATGGGACCTGTGACAACGGGTGGGAAGAAGTGCAGAATCTTCTGGATGCCAAACGACTTGATCAGTCCTGCCATCACAAAATACAGCAGTCCGGCACATGCTACACCCAGACAGGCATAGTCGAGAGCCAATGTCTCGGAGAGTCCCTGAGCCACGCCCATCTCCTTGACGGAGGCATAACCGCCCAGAAAAGCAAACGATGAACCAAGGAATGCTGGCACATTCCATTTGGAGATGAAATGAAACATCAACGTGCCAATACCCGCGAATAGCAGGGTGATCGATACGTCAAGGCCTGTGAGTAATGGTACTAATACGGTTGCACCAAACATGGCAAACAAATGTTGTACACCAAGAATCATCATGCGCGGCATACCTAACTCGCGCGCATCATAAATCACATTCTGCTGATCCATTGTTTCTATAGTTTTATCATTTCGGCTGCAAAGATACATCATTATTATGAAACCGCCAAACTTTCAGGCGACTTTAAGTTCAACAATTATTTGATGGAAATTTTATTAGTGATAAATTTGTTTTTTATTTTATTTTTAGTATCTTTGCAGTCGTAAATATCTATATTAACTAAACTATTGAAATTATGAACAGACTTATGCAATGGGTGATAGCTGCAGCCCTGATTTGCAGCTCAACTGTATTCACATCGTGCATGAACGAGGATAATCCCGTAAGTCCTACTGATAACCTCGCTGAGAAACTTATCGGCAAGTGGATGGACTATGAAGCAGACGGGCAGCCCGCATTGACCACCGGCAAGATGGTTGTCACCT
>ONAE01000061.1 GCA_900315695.1 uncultured Prevotella sp.
CTGTGCCTTGTCGATGCCTTTATAGAGGTCGAGGAAATCGCGGAACTTCTGGATAGGAGCCTCATCGTTCTCGCTGAAATTACCTGACACAAAGCCCTGCGTCTTAATGATGATGGTCTCTACTAGTTTGTGATCCTTCTCGGGAGTCATCGTCTTAGCCAGCTCGTCGCACTCTGCCAGTACGTTTCGACCTTCGCCCCAACCCTCGGGGAACTGGAACTTGGCCCACTCCTCGCGAGCGCCTTCACGCTTCAGGATGTAGATGTCGAAGTAAGCAAACTCGGCATAGTTAAAATAGAGGTTTGTAGCGCCGTTAGGATTGTCGTGGAACAGATCGGTACGTGCCCAGTCGAGTACGGGCATAAAGTTATAACAGATGCAGTGGATGCCTTCTGCCGAGAGGTTGCGCAACGACTCTTTATAGACTTCGATCTGATGGTCGCGGTCGGGACCTCCGTATTTGATGGTCTCTACGACGGGGAGTGACTCTACAACGCTCCAGCGCATGCCGTAGCTTTCGATATACTCACGCAGATCGCGGATTTTCTCGCGGGTCCATACTTCGCCTAAAGGTACATCGTGAAGGGCGGTTACAATTCCTTCAACACCAATTTGTCTGAGTTGGGCAAGGGTGATCTTGTCTTTCTTGCCGAACCATCTCCATGTTCTTTCCATAATTACCTGTTATTTGATTGTTTATTTGATGCTGCAAAATTAGTCAATTTTTGAGAGATAGGGTTATCGTTTTCTCTCAAAAGTTTGTCGTTTTGTACTATTTATGATGTTTCCTGAGGGATTACCCATAATCAGCTGCCGAAAATTGATGGGAGGGCAGTCTGATGGAGGTGCTTGTGTGCTGAAGACAGGACTGCTCTCGCGGCCGTACCGATCGGTGGCAGTAATGGCATAGTTGAGGCTCCGGCCCTGATGGGGAACGGTGAGCGACTGTACCTGAAGACGGGGCACTAAGAGACAGGCGGGATCCGAAGTGTCGACGGGATTTCGTTCGGAGGCGTAAATATTGTATAATAAGTAGTTGCCCTCCTTCTTTGCAGGCGCCCCCTGCCAGGTGAGCAGATCGGTAGCGGCACCACGGCTCACGTTGAGGTAAGCGACAGGTCGTGGTGCAGGCACCGTAACCCAGTCCATCGGAGGAATAAGGGCAGGATAGGGATTAAAGTCTTGCGTGAAGGTGTAGATGTCTTTTACGTTGTCTGTGAAGAACTTAGAGCGAAAAAAAGTGATACCCAAGCCTTGTTGGCGCAGCACGTTCATCTCCCGGCGGATCACATCCAGATCCCAGTTCTTCTCACGTGGATGGAGCATGTAGATCGCCAATCCTGGAGCTATCTGACGTCCGTAACTGTGCTCTTTCCAATCTACGGTGAAGGGGTAGAAGTGGTTTCCCTGGAAATACATCATGGGGAAAAGGGCATCCATCAGACCATCGCGCAGCCAGCCCTGTGCATCTTGACAGACCGTGGCGTTGGCGTTCCAGCCTAAACTTTGGTAACGGCTCAAGTCGTCGTACTTGCCTACAGGGGAACAGGAGAGTTTTACCCAAGGCTTCTCGACTTTGACAGCTTTGTGAATCTTTCTGACAATATTGGTGATATTCTGACGGCCTTGCTGGCGACTGACCTTCAGTTTCCAGGTCTCGGGATAACGGATGTAGTCGAGGTGGATGCCGTCGATATCATAGCGGCGGGTTACGTCGGCACAGACCTGTGCGAGGTAGTCGCCTGTCTCGGGCTTCTCAGGGTCCATATATCCCTCGTCGCCAATCTTACGGATGAGGTTGGGAAAACGGGCACGCAGTTTCTTGCAGCCATCAGCAGTCCATTTCCCGACGGGGATGGTGACAATCCAGGCATGGCACTCCATTCCCCGCTTGTGACATTCGTCGATGCAGAACTTCAAGGCATCGTAGCCTGGCGAACGTCCTGCTGTGCCCGTCAGACAGATATCCCAAGGTTCTTGTGTAGAGGGGTAGATGGTGGAGGCGCGGACGCGTGCCTGTATCAATACGGTATTGATGTTGGCTTGCTGTAGCTTGTCAAGGATGTCGGTGAGTTCCCGCTGCTGAGTGGCAGCATGGTGTGAACGAGGCCAGTCAAGGCCACTGATGGTGGTTATCCAGACTGCACGTATCTCGTGTTTCGGCATCTGGGCGGAAGCGTTCTGCAATAGCAGAAACAGCATGAAAAGACGAAGAATTGTTCTCAAAATGTTTCTTTTTATAAAATTTGCTGCAAAGATAGCAAATATTTCACAATTGGCAATTCATTATTCATAATAATTTTGTAACTTTGCATCAAAATTTGTTCAAACACTAAGAAAAGATGATTTCATTTTTGGTGAGCCTGTTGGCTCTTGTATTGGGTTATCTGCTATATGGCCGCTTTGTGGAGAAAGTGTTCGGCCCTGATGACCGCGTGACGCCTGCCGTAGCTAAAGCCGACGGGTTGGATTACATCGTGCTTCCGAACTGGAAGATTTTCATGATTCAGTTTCTAAACATTGCTGGTACTGGTCCTATTTTCGGTGCCATCATGGGTGCGAAGTTCGGCCCGGTAGCGTATCTGTGGATTGTATTCGGCTGTATTTTTGCCGGAGCCGTACACGACTACCTGAGTGGTATGCTCTCCATGCGTCATGATGGCGTGGGGCTGCCTGAGATGGCTGGTATCTATCTGGGTAAGTCCATGAAACAGGTGATGCTTGTGTTCACTGTCCTGCTGCTGATCATGGTAGGAACGGTATTCGTGTATTCACCGGCAGAGATCCTGCACACCATTAGTGGTGAAACCTTGATGTGGGTGGGGATTATTTTCTGCTATTATATTATTGCTACGATGCTGCCGATCGACAAGATTATAGGTAAGGTGTATCCGCTCTTTGCCTTCTCGCTGCTGTTTATGGCGGCTGCGCTGATGGTTTGGCTGCTTCTCCACTGGCCTACGCTGCCTGAGCTTTGGACGAACCTCGGTAATATGGGACTCGAAATGCATCCCGATCTGTTTAAGGATCAGATATTCCCCGCCTTGTTTATCACGATTGCCTGTGGTGCTATCTCCGGTTTCCACGGTACACAGAGTCCGTTGATGGCCCGTTGTGTGAAGGACGAGAAGATGGGTCGCCCGATTTTCTATGGTGCCATGATAACCGAGGGTGTGGTGGCGCTGATTTGGGCTTCCGTATCATCTTGGTTCTTTTACGGCGATCCAGCTCCCGGCTATACGCTGATTGAGGGTGCTTCGAAGGGATTCCAAACATCGGCACCAGCTGTGGTGAATCTGGTTTGTAACGACTGGCTGGGTGTTGCCGGTGCTGTGCTGGCGATGCTCGGTGTGGTGGCAGCGCCTATCACCTCAGGTGATACGGCTTTCCGTTCGGCCCGTCTGATTGTGGCAGAGTGGCTGAAACTGAACCAGCGCCCGATTCTGAATCGTTTCTATATCTGCATCCCTTTGTTTGCCTGTTCTATTGCCATGTTGGTGTGGCAGATTGAGAATCCCGACGGTTTCAATACCATCTGGCAGTACTTTGGTTTCAGCAATCAGGCATTGAGCGTATTTACCCTCTGGACACTGACTGTCTATCTAGTGCGTAACAAGAAACTGTTCTGGATTACCCTGATTCCGGCACTCTTTATGACAGCTGTCTGCTCAACGTTCCTCATGGTGTCAAAGCAAACTTTTCATTTACCGGAATCTATTGGATATCCGTTGGGATTAGCGAGTGTGCTTGTTGCTATTGTATGGTTTGCGATCTGGTATAGGAAAGAAACAACAAAATAATAATCAAATCTTAATTATGAAGAAAATCTTAATGGCTGCCATCTGCCTGATGATGGTGATGAGTGTGAATGCTCAGAAAGTTTTGAACGAGTCAACAACTCCGTTTGAGGAGAGCAAGTTCTATGTCGGAGCTTCTTTTTCTGGCTTGAATCTGAGTTACAGCAAAGCTTCAGACTGGAGCTTTGGTCTGAGTGCAAAAGCTGGTTATCTGTTCCGTGACAACTGGATGGCATTGGGGGTCTTCGACTATCAGAATTATTCAAGTGGTACAGTTACCTCAACGAATATTGGTGCCGGTGCTCGTTACTATTTCGAGCGCAATGGCGTGTATCTGGGTCTTACAGCCAAGTATGCTCATGCCACTGGTGTCGATGAGTTTAAACCAGAGATCAATGTGGGCTATGCCTTCTTCCTGGGGCATTATGTGACACTTGAGCCGGAGCTCTATTATGAGCAGAGTTTCAAGGAAAGTAAATATTCGCAGTTTGGTCTGAGACTCGGACTGGGTGTGTATTTTTAATATAAATGAGATATGTTAAGTGTTGATGAACTGGTTGACAGACTGATTGATCTGTCATTTGCTGAGGATATCGGCGATGGCGACCATACCACGTTGTGCTGTATTCCTGAGGATGCGATGGGCAAGAGCCATCTGCTGATTAAGGAAGATGGTATTCTGGCGGGTGTGGAGATCGCCAAGGAGGTGTTCCGTCGTTTTGACCCCACTATGCAGGTGGAGGTTCTGATGGGCGACGGTACTCGTGTGAAGAAAGGCGACATTGCAATGGTAGTGACGGGAAAGATCCGTTCATTGCTGCAGACCGAGCGCCTGATGCTGAACATTATGCAGCGTATGAGTGGTATTGCCACGATGACTGACAAATATGTGCAGCGTCTGAAGGGTACGAATACCAGAGTGCTCGACACCCGTAAGACAACCCCTGGCATGCGAATGCTTGAGAAACAAGCTGTGAAGATTGGTGGCGGCTGTAACCATCGTATCGGCCTCTTTGATATGATCCTGCTGAAGGACAACCACGTGGATTTCGCAGGAGGCATCACCAACGCCATTGACCGTTGTCATGCCTATCTGAAAGAGAAGGGCCTTGACCTGAAGATTGAAATTGAGGTACGTTCCTTTGATGAGTTGCAGCAGGTGCTGGATCACGGAGGCGTGGATCGTATTATGCTCGACAACTTCAGTGTGCCTGACACTAAGAAGGCTGTTGATATCATAGCCGGCAAGTATGAGACGGAGTCGAGTGGTGGCATCACCTACGACACCATCCGTGACTATGCCGAGCAGGGTGTGGATTTCATCTCCGTGGGAGCATTGACACACTCTGTAAAAGGACTCGATATGTCGTTTAAGGCATGTTAGGTCTGTTCCTAAGTATCCTCTTAAGCATCTATCACCCGCCAGTGAGCTATGACATATCATTGGCGGGTAATTTTGGTGAACCCCGTCCTCACCACTTTCATGGTGGAATAGACATTAAGACCGACGGGGTGGAAGGAAAGGCCATCTACGCCATCGGTGACGGGTATGTGAGTCGGGTGACGATGGGACTCTATGGTTTTGGTAATGCGGTGTATGTGACGCATCCTGAGGGTTATACCAGTGTTTATTGTCATCTGAAAGCGTTCTCGCCTCGTATCAAGGCTGCCCTGCGACGTTACCAGTATCAACATGAGACGAGTGAGGGCGATGCTTATTTTTCTGCTTTAGAGTGTCCTGTGTCGCAAGGTCAGTTGATAGCGCTCAGTGGCAACACGGGGAACAGTATGGGACCGCATCTGCATCTGGAAATACACGACACAGAGACTTGGGATATGCTTGATCCATACGATTTCATTAGTGATTATCTCAATGATACAATACCGCCTATGGTGAGAGGGCTGATGGCCTGTCCGCAGGCAGGTGAGGGTGTCGTTAACGGTAAGAGTGAGAGGCTGATCATCCGTGTATCCGATAACCAGCCGTCAAAGCTGAAGGCATGGGGGAAGGTGGGCTTTGCACTATGGGCAAATGACTATATGCAGAACTCCAATAACCATTTCGGTATCCGTGAGACATTGTTGATGGTTGATAGTCAGACTGTGTTTTCGGCAATGATGGAAAGGATTCCCGTAGCCTGCAACCGTCTAGTAAACTCCTGGGGAAACTATGATTTCTGGTTAAAGACACGCGTGTGGTTTCTGAACTCGTATGTAGAGCCTGGTAATACGTTGCCGTTTCTCTGTACTCAGAAAGACAGGGGTATCATTGACTTCAACGAGGAACGAGATTATGTGTTGACTTATATCCTTCGTGACTATATAGGTAATGAGAGAAGGTATAGCTTCACTGTGAAAGGTGAGAAAACGAAGATTCCAGAACTCGTTCAGGAGGATGGTACATTCTTCCGTTGGAATCAGACAAACAGTTACTCGATGCCTGGAATGCATCTGATCGTGCCATATGGGCTGTTGACAAAGAATACTCTTCTGAAACCAATATCAAAGGTCCGCTCGGGGAAACTCTCAGACAGTTATAGGTTTTACCCGACGTCGTGCCCGTTGGTGACATCAGGGGAAATATCGTTCTTTGTGAGTAAGGATGTTGACGTGTCGAAGGTCTATGTAGCTAGTGATGGCGTGTTTGCAGGTGGTGAATATCATGATGGCTGGGTGACAGGTCGTGTGGATGATCTAGGAGCCTGGTTTGAACTGGCGTATGACAATGAGGCTCCGGAGGTGACGCCTGTAAATTTGGGCGATCATATCGTGCTAAAACTGACTGATGCCAAGAGTGGGATAGCTTCGTATCGTGCCACTATCGATGGGAAGTTTGTGGTGTTCGACAAGATGGATAAGAAACCATTCGTGATGTGTGATTTAAGTGAGACACCTATTCGTAAGACGTCGAGAACCCATCTGCTGAGATTTACTGCTATTGACAATCGGAAGAATGAACGTGTGTTTGAAACAAATATAATATATTAATAAGGTATGAAAAGAAATCTGATTTTATCTGCTATGCTGATCGTTGGGACTTATGCGATGGCATGCACTAACTTTATCGTAGGTAAGAAGGCCTCTGTGGACGGCTCTGTGTTCGTGACCTATAACGCCGACTCCTACGGTGCCTTCATGCCCCTCTATCATTATCCCGCTGCGAAGCACGCTGCCGGGGAGATGCGTAAGGTGTGTGAGTGGGATACAGGCAAGTATCTTGGTGAGATTGCCGAGGCTGCCGAGACCTATAACGTCATTGGAAATTCGAACGAGTGGCAAGTTACTGTAGGGGAGACAACCTTCGGTGGACGTGAGGAAATGACCGACTCTATGGGTATCATCGATTACGGTTCACTGATCTATATTGCCTTACAGCGCTCGAAGACAGCCCGCGAGGCGCTTCAGATCATGACCTCTCTCGTAGAGCAATATGGCTATTATTCTGAGGGTGAAACCTTCTCAATAGCCGACCCTAATGAAGCTTGGATGCTCGAGATGATGGGTTGCGGTCCTGACCGTACTAAGTCGAAGGAACGCACTGTATGGGTAGCTGTCCGTATTCCTGATGACGCTATTTCTGCACACGCCAATCAGAGCCGTATCACCAAGTTCCTGGATGGAAGATATGTCCAAGTGAAAATGCAAGATCTGCAGAAGAAATACCCTGTTAACGGAAAGAAACCTGTGCCTAACCTGATGGTGTGTTCCGACAATGTGGTGAGCTATGCCCGTGCAATGGGATGGTTTGAGGGCAAGGATGCCGATTTCTCCTATAATGCTGCTTATGCCAAGCCTGATTTCTCAGGCCGTCGCTATTGTGAGGCACGTGTGTGGAGCTTCTTCAATCGTTTCAGCGATGACTTCTCTGCCTATGTGCCTTATGCTGCAGGCATCGAGAAAGACACCAAGGAGATGCCTCTTTGGATTGTTCCCAATAAGAAGGTTGGTTTACAGGATCTGCGTGATGCGATGCGCGACCACTATGAGGGAACTCCCTTCGCTCTTGATGCAGACTTCGGTGGTGGTATCTACGAGATGCCTTATCGTCCGTCACCGCTTTCTTATAAGGTAGATGGTAAGGAATACTTTAACGAGCGTCCTATCTCTACCCAACAGACTGCCTGGTCATTCATCTCTCAGATGCGTTCTTCGCTTCCTCGTGAGGTAGGAGCTTGCTTCTGGTTTGGTAATGATGATGGCAACATGGTGGCGTACACGCCGATGTACAGTTGTATGACTCGTCGCCCGAAGTGCTTCACTGAAGAGGGTATCGATGATGTTACTTTCTCAATGGATAACGCTTTCTGGGTGTGCAACTGGGTTAGCAATATGGTATATCCACGTTATTCTATGATGTTCCCCTCGTTGAAGGAAGTGCGTGACTCACTCGATGCTTCTTACGACAAACTACAGCCCGAGATCGAGGTAAAAGCTTTAGCACTGCCCACTGCCGAGGAACGTATTAAGTTGCTGACAGATTATAGTTGTCAGAAAGGCGACGAGATGATCTGTCGTTGGAAGCGTTTAGCTTTCTTCCTCATTGTGAAATATAATGATATGGTTGTGAAGCCTACCGATGCCAATGGCGCCTTTGAACGCAGTCAGTATGGGCATGGCAAGCGTGTGCAGCGTCCTGGTTTCCCAGAGCGCTTTGCTCGTGAACTCATCAAGCAGACAGACACCAAGTTCCTGGTCCCCAAGGAAGAGAAGAAATAAACTATAGAGTCGATTTTACATATGTGTCGACCTGTTTTAATATTGGTCAGTTTTTTACTCCTATCAACCTCTATGCTTGCAGACAATAGTTTGCCTGTCATAGAGGTTAAAGCAGACAGGACGATGATTTATCCTCAGCGAATAGAGCTGACGGGAGAAGAATCGTTGATGGATATTCTTCAGATGATGCCAGACTTGATGATTGCTGGTTACGAGGATGTCATCTCCAATTATAATCTCCGTATCGACAACTGCCCGATGAATGGCGATGCAAAGTTGATTCTTAGCCAGATGAAAGCCAAGGACATTGCCAAGATTCAGGTTTGTGACAATACTGGTGTCGCGAAGGGATCGATTGGAATGAGCAAAGTGTTGGATATTAACATGCTGATGCCTGATTCGTGGAAAGGTTTCGTGGAAGGACAAGGTGACTTTGGAAAGAAGGCAGAAGGTAATGGTACCGTGAATGCGTTATATGGTAGTCAACATACTGACCTCTATGCCAATGCCTCATATCGTTACCAGGGTGGTAACAAGGAATATCTGACGCTTCACATGACGAACCGCTTTGATGACAGGAACAGGCTTTTAACCTATTTTACCCAACAGTATCTCGCACCTTCTTCTGGTGCTTCACGAAAAGTCATGGGTAGAGCGAGATTCTTCCATACGTTCAATGATAAAGGTACAGAACTGCTTTTGGTGGGCAGCTATCAGTATTCCAGCGATCTGACAACCTCTAACAAACTACCATTGTTTATTGTGGAGTTGAATACGCCTTTAACCAAACGGCTAACCATGATGCTGGGTGTTGAGGGTGATTATCAGATGATCAAGCAAAAGCATACAGACAAGAGTTGGAATGTCTTCAACCATGATGTCTATCTGCAGTTCACCTATGCCTTGCCTAAGTGGAAATTCACAATCGGTAATCGTGTGATGTTCTACAACTACAAGTTCTTTGACAAACAAAGCGGCAAAGTCGGTCGATTGGATGGGGATGTCTGTCAGAAGCATTCTGACACACGTGACAATGCGAATGCTTGTGTTATCTTTATTCCAAATAGCCTGAATCAGATTCAGCTGGGCTATTATCGCAAATACTATAATCCGACTTATTCTAGCCTCTTTGAAAATGCCGCCTCCCTTTCTGATGATGAATGGGCGATTATCAAGGAGCAGTTGGTGGAGCAGTCTATTCATCAAATGAAGCTGTCTTATGCCTATAGCAAGCAGAAGATGACGGTGAAAACAGAGGCGAGTTATTATGTGATAGAAGATTGTGAGAATCTGGTAGAACTGGGGGCATCCGCTTATTGGAAGACAAATTGGGTGAGTCTGGCAGGTGGTCCTAATCTGTATGTAGCAAAGAGTGGAGGTTATGCCGCATTCCGGTTTGCCCCGACAGCTTATCTTCCTCATGCATGGCAGATAGGGATTCAGATGATATATTATACCAAAAAGTCACCAAGATATGAGGTTACAGGCGTACCTTTGTATGGATGTCTGTCTGTGAATAAGCAAATCGGAAAGAGATGGAATCTGGGCGTTGATTGGCATGATATGTTTGATGCTTTCTATAGTGATGCGATGGTAAACAGACATGCAGCTAATGTTAAGTTGCAGTATAGATTCTAATTTATAAATATGAAATAAATTTGGTTATTTGCGCAGTTAATCGTAACTTTGCAGCGGATTTCGAGTGAATCCACTGTTATATATAAATAATGTAAATGAACGCATTTAAGAAAAAAAGAAGATGGCACTGCCTGCCAGGACAAGAACCCACGGAGATGGATAAGACCATCATGTATTGGGAGAACAAAGGTAAATTGGTGCCGACGCGAGATCTGATAAAGACCCCAGAGCAGATAGAGGGTATCCGTAAGGCGGGTGTGGTGAATACAGGTGTACTTGATGAGGTTGCTAAACAAATTCACGCAGGGATGAACACATTGGAAATCGACCGAATCTGCCGTGAGTATTGTGAGGATCATGGTGCGATTCCAGCCTGTCTGAATTATGAGGGTTTCCCGATGTCAGTATGCACCTCTATCAATGAGGTGGTTTGTCACGGCATTCCTAAGGAAGAAGATGTGTTGGAGGAGGGTGATATTATTAATGTAGACTTCACGACTATCCTCGACGGCTATTATGCGGATGCCAGTCGTATGTTCATCATAGGTAAGACCACACCAGAGAAAGAACAGTTGGTGCGCGTGGCTAAGGAGTGTCTGGAGATAGGTATGGAGGTCGCCAGGCCTTACTCGTTTGTGGGTGATATCGGTCATGCCATAGAGAAACACTGCGAGAAGTATCATTATGGCGTAGTAAGAGATCTTGCTGGTCATGGTGTCGGTTTGAAGTTCCATGAGGAGCCCGATGTGAACCATTATGGTCATAAGGGTACGGGTATGTTACTGGTACCGGGTATGGTATTCACCATTGAACCGATGATTAATATGGGTACATGGAAGGTGTTTATCGATGCTGATGATCCGTATGGCTGGGAGGTGATTTCGGAAGATGAACAGCCTAGTGCCCAATGGGAGCATACGCTTGTGATGACGGAGCATGGTGTGGAGATACTGACGTATTAAATTGAATAATTGAAGAAATGGCTGATATTTATATATTAGGTATTGAGAGTTCGTGCGACGATACGTCGGCAGCTGTACTTAAGAATGGAGTGCTACTGTCGAACGTGACAGCTTCACAGGCTGTGCATGAGGCTTATGGTGGCGTGGTGCCAGAACTGGCTTCGCGTGCCCATCAGCAAAATGTGGTACCTGTTGTAGATCAGGCGATTAAACGTGCTGGTATTACAAAAGAACAGCTCTCTGCGGTAGCCTTTACGAGAGGTCCTGGACTGATGGGCTCGTTGCTTGTGGGGGTAAGCTTTGCCAAGGGATTTGCTCGTTCATTAGGCATTCCTATGATTGACGTGAACCATCTGCAGGGACACGTGATGGCGCATTTCATCAAAGAGTCAGATGACGATCAGCATATGCCGCCATTACCATTCCTTTGTTTGTTAGTGTCTGGTGGTAACTCGCAAATTGTGAAGGTAAAAGCCTACAACGATATGGAGGTGCTTGGACAGACTATTGACGATGCAGCTGGAGAAGCTATCGACAAATGCTCGAAGGTAATGGGACTCGGCTATCCAGGTGGCCCGATTATCGATCGCTTGGCTCGTCAGGGTAATCCCAAGGCCTATACGTTTGCAGAGCCGAATATTCCCAATCTCGATTATAGCTTCTCCGGACTTAAAACTTCGTTTCTCTATTCGATGCAGAAATGGGTGGCAGAAGATCCCGACTTTATTGAGTATCATAAGGAGGATATCGCAGCTTCACTGGAGTGGACGATTGTGGATATCTTGATGAAGAAACTGAAGAAGGCGGTGAAACAGACGGGTATCAAACATGTAGCTGTGGCTGGAGGTGTGAGTGCTAACAATGGACTTCGCAATGCGTTCTACGATGCGGAGAAACGTTATGGCTGGAACATTTATATCCCGAAGTTCAGCTATACCACTGATAATGCTGCCATGATTGGTATTGTGGGGTATTATAAGTATTTGGATGGGTCTTTTTGCTCTATCGATGCCCCTGCGTTCTCAAAGGTAACCTTTAAATAAATTGTCAAACTGTATATTATTAAAAAGAGATGGATTTTGAAAGTAAGATTATCAGTCGTGAGGTGAGTGAGATTCTCTGGGAGACAGAGAAAACCGTTAGTACAGCAGAAAGCTGCACGGGTGGCCGGATCGCTGAGGCGATTATCGCCGTACCTGGCGCCTCGAAATATTTCAAGGGTGGCATCATATCTTATGTAGATGAGGTGAAGCAGAATCTGTTGGGTGTTGATGCTCAGTTGCTGATTGAGAAAACTGCTGTGTGTGAGGAAGTTGCAATCCAGATGGTAAAAGGTGCCTGCAAAGCGCTGAACACCGATTATGCAATTTCAGCGACAGGTTTTGCTGGTCCTTCCGGTGGCACAAAAGACATTCCTGTCGGTACCATTTGGTTGGCTTGTGGAAAGCCTGATAAGGTTGTAACTGTCAAGGTAGAAGAGGATCATGGACGTGACATCAATTTGGCTATTGCCACCAATAAGGCTATGGAGATGTTTTTGACCTTTTTGAAGGAAGAAGATGCGCCCAGACCTGTTCGCGAAGGTTAAAAAACATTAATTCTTTAGTTTTCCACTTGTGCAATGCTTTGAATCTCAATTAAAATGTGTAATTTTGCACCCTGTTTGGAATAAGTAAGTGTAAATCACAAGTAAAAAGGTAGATAGAAATGTCTAAGATTTGTCA
>ONAE01000065.1 GCA_900315695.1 uncultured Prevotella sp.
TAAAGGTACAAAAAAATCCGCACATAGCCAAATATTATACAGACTATGTGCAGAATTCAAGTGTTAAAAAGGGGCAGGTGGGACTTTTTCAGTGCCCTCCCCTGAGGCCAGCCCTGATTTCTTACTGATGCTGTTCGCGTAACAGATCGTTTACTGTCTTTACTGGATTGAAGGTACCCAGGGGCACTTCCACGAACACTGTGCTCCAGTTGCTCATCGCACCGTTCCAGAGTCCTGGCAACTCCAATGCCTTCAGCTCCTTTCCTGCCTTCGACTTTGAGGAAATGAAACCAGTGGTCTTATCCACGAACTTAGGCAGATCAAACGGCTTTCCCTGATAGTCTTTCACGGCACATACCAGATCTACTGGGTTGAAGTGAGTGCCTTGCGTGAACATCTTCATATAAGCCTCGTTGTTCGTGTCAATCTGTGAACTCTCAAGAATCTGCAGCGAAACGGTTCCATCCTGATTATAGGTCAGGAACGGACCACCTCCAGGCTCGCCTACATTCTTCACGACACCGCAGACACGCATCGGGCGGTTGAGCTTCTCACGCAGATAAGCAGCATCAGCCTTCTTGCCTTTTGCATCGGTGCAGAGCTTCTCGCTCACGAACTTGGCAATCTCCTCAAGTTGTGCATCCGAAGCACCCTTGTCGAGCAGACGCAGATACTCGAAAGCCTGTTTCTGCAACGATACCAGCACACCGGCGATTACCTGTTTCCATTCTACTGTCTCGGGCTTCAGACGATCAGGCACTACATTGTCGATGTTCTTAATGAAAATCACATCAGCCTCAATCTCGTTCAGGTTCTCAATCAGTGCACCGTGTCCCCCCGGACGGAACAACAGTGAACCGTCATCGTTGCGGAATGGGGTGTTGTCGGGGTTAGCGGCTACAGTATCCGTTGAGGGCTTCTGCTCAGAGAAGGTGATATCATACTTGATACCATACTTCTTGGCAAACATATCAGCTTTCTCAGCCACCTTAGCCTTGAAGAGCTCCATGTGTTCGTGGCTCACGGTAAAATGTACATGTGCCTCACCATTAGAAGCTGCATAGAGGGCGCCTTCCACCAGATGTTCCTCCATCGGCGTACGAGGTCCCTCAGGATATTTATGGAACAGCAGTAAACCCTTGGGCAGCTGTCCGTAGTTCAGACCTTCTGCCTTCAGCATGTTGGCAGCCACAGCCTTGTAGTTGCCTTCTGCGATGAGAGCCTTAATACCCTTGCCTTCATTCTTCTGGCAGGCAGCGTCGAGTGCCTCATAGAAGGCGAAGTTCTCGATAGAACCGAAATACTTCTTCTCAAAGTCTTTTGTTGGTACGTCATAATCGGCATCCACAAAGGCAAACATGTCTTTGAACATACGGCTGGCTGCACCTGATGCAGGCACAAACTTCACCACACGCTTTCCTTCGGCTTTATAAGCGTTCCAGATATCTTCATACTGCTTACGTGCAGCAGCATCTGGAGCGATAATGCCACGGCCGATACCAGCGGCTGCTTCAAGCTTCAAGAATGGGAAGCCGGTTTTAAACTCATTCAGTTGATTCTCAATCTGCTCCGGGGTGATACCCTTCTGAGCAATCTGTTTCAGGTCTTCTTGTGATAACATAACTATTTTGTTTTAGTTTGAAATTTTGTGCAAAGGTAGTAATTTTCTCCAAAAAATGCGAAGAATTACAGAGAAAATTGTACCTTTGCCTCAAATTTCATGGATAATGGCAGATTTATTCGGTTTTACATATAACGAGAAGAGGCAGATGGCAGACCAAACAGCCCAGATCCTTGAAGAGGAGATAGGCTTGAAAGGTGATGCCATTCAGGCTGTTCATCTGATTCCGGAAATAGAGGATGGAAGGATTTCCTTAGAACAGGTTGAAGAACAGTATGGCCCCCAGGTGGCCCGTATACTCCAAGGTCTGAACCGTATCCAGCAGCTCTATCAGAAGAATCCGGTGGTGGAGAGCGAGAATTTCCGTAACCTGCTGCTCTCCTTTGCTGAGGATATGCGGGTGATTCTTATTATGATTGCTGATCGCCTCAACCTGATGCGCCAGATTCGTGATACCCAGAATATTGAAGCCAAAATGGAAGTGTCGCAGGAGGCTGCCTATCTCTATGCCCCGTTGGCTCATAAACTCGGACTCTATAAACTGAAAAGTGAGCTCGAAGATCTCTCTTTGAAGTATATGGAGCACGATGCCTACTATATGATCCGTGAGAAACTGAATGCCACAAAAGCAGCGCGTGATGCCTATATAGATGCTTTCATCAAACCTGTAGAGGAAAAGGTGAAAGCCGCTGGTATTCAGTGCCATATAAAAGGACGTACCAAGTCGATTCATAGCATCTGGCAGAAGATGAAAAAACAGAAGTGCGGCTTCGAGGGCATCTACGATCTCTTCGCCATCCGCATCATCATCGACTGTCCGGAAGAGAAGGAGAAGATGCAGTGCTGGCAGGCCTATTCGATTGTGACGGATATGTATCAGCCTAATCCGAAACGCTTACGTGACTGGCTCTCTGTACCCAAGTCAAATGGTTATGAGTCACTTCATATCACCGTTTTAGGGCCTGAGCAGAAATGGGTAGAGGTTCAGATACGTACGGAACGAATGGACGAAATAGCCGAACGAGGTGTCGCAGCCCACTGGCGCTATAAAGGTGTGAAAGGCGAGACGGGACTTGATGACTGGCTCACAGGCATCCGTAATATGCTGGAACATGCCGATGGTCTCGACGCGATGGATCAGTTTAAGATGGATCTCTACGAAGATGAGGTCTTTGTCTTCACACCTCGTGGCGACCTTTTTAAGTTTCCGGTAGGTGCTACCGTCCTCGACTTTGCCTATCATATACACTCCAAGATTGGAAACCAGTGTACCGGCGGACGCATTAATGGACGTGTGGTGAGCATCCGTCAGCTGTTGAAGAGTGGCGATCAGGTAGAGATCCTTACGTCAGCCAATCAGAAGCCCCGCCAGGAATGGCTTTCCTTTGTCAAGACCTCGCGTGCGAAGTCAAAGATTCGTCTCGCTCTGAAAGAGACCCAGGTGAAAGAAGGACTCTTTGCCAAGGAGATGCTTGAACGTAAATTCAAGAACCGCAAAATCGAGCAGGAAGAGTCCACCATGTTTCACGTCATCAAGAAACTGGGCTTTAAGGAGGTCAGCGATTTCTACAAGTCGATAGCTGATGGTGTCCTGGATGTGAATACCGTCATCGAGAAATATGTGGAGATCAAGGAGGGCGAGAAGACTATTACAGGCGACAATCAGGCACGCTCTGCGAGTGAGTTTGAACTCGACAACTCCAAGTTCTCGCCTCAGAATGCAACACCCTCTGACGATACCCTTGTAATTGACCGCAATCTGAAAGGACTCGACTACCAGTTGGCCCGCTGTTGTCATCCCATCTATGGCGATCCTATCTTCGGTTTTGTGACGATTAATGGCGGCATCAAGATCCATCGTCAGGATTGTCCTAATGCGCCGGAGTTGCGCCGCCGTTATGGCTATCGCGTGGTGAAAGCCCGTTGGAGTGGGAAAGGGGCCTCGCAATATTCCATCACCCTTCGTGTGATTGGTAACGATGATATTGGCATCGTCAACAATCTCACCAGCATCATCTCCAAAGATGAAAAGCTGGTGCTGCGCAGCATCAATATCGATAGTCACGACGGCCTGTTCAGTGGCAATCTCGTCGTGATGTTAGAAGATACCTCCCGCCTGGAACAGCTCATCAAGAAGCTGCGCACCGTGAAAGGCGTCAAACAAGTAGATAGAATTTAAAATATAACCGTACTACATATATGAAACGACTTTTCTATATTGCTCTGGCACTCGTGTTGATCACGACAGTTGGCTGCAAACGCAAGAACAGGGCAGAACGTCTGTATGAACGTTATCTGAACGACTCCAATCGTGTGGAGTTTGTTACTCCCTCTAACGATACTGTTGCTGTTGAGGAGGAAGTGGAGGAAGAACCTGCTGCCGAAGAAACAGAAGGTCTCTTCTCTATACCTGATATCCCAGAGGAACGTGGTGTGGATATGAGTTCCAGCGATGCAGAGCTCCAAGAGATTATGGAGGGCAAGGACGTAGAAAAAGACGCGAAGAAAGGTAAGAAGTAAAGCGGATCATTCTGCTTACTCCCGATAGATCCACGCCAGCAGTCGGTTCACCCATTTGATGGAACATCTGAACCATCGATAGGTGCTTTGTTCCTTACCGCCAAAACGTAGGATAAACTCTCGGAACGGATTTCTTGAGAAAGGCAGACCTACGTCCATAAAGCACATGTGCTGGCATCCTCTGTCATAAGCATCCTTCATCGTATCCCAGATGGTCAACACGTCTGGGTGAAGATGCATATAGGTCTTCCGTCGGAAGGCAGAATACCATAGATAGGCATTGCCATGACTATATGCACAGGCCGAACAGCCGATCACCTTTCCGTGATACTTGGTAACAAACAGACGTCCGTGCTCACTTTCCATCATCTGTCTGAAGAATTTGTCGTCAGGGATATAACGCTTGGGCTTCAGGATGTTATGGTGACGCAGTAGCTTCGAGAAAGCCATGAAATCGGCTTCTGTCGAAACCTCTTCTGTCGATACACCTTTGGCATGCGCCGAGTCAATACGTTTCTGTAGTTTCTCTGAGATGCGCTCTTCGGGAGCATGACTATGCAAAGAGTTGTGGATGCTCATCCAGTTCACAGGAAAATAGCCCAACTGCCGCAACTGTCGGTAACCAAGCATCTTCTGGCTCAGATGGCTTACTTCTATATATAAGGTACGTGTGTTGAGCAGCTGTGTCAGGGCTCTTAGCATCTCCCCGAACAGCTCATCCTTGGGGTAATCACTTTCCGCATACACGCCTTCGCTCAGCACATTGCAGTGAACCAGGAGGAAAGGTGGAAAGATGAATGTCCTGTATCTCAGGAATCCGAGCATATGACTCACAATCCTTCCATGCTCGTCCTCAACAACTACCATGTAAGGTTTCTGCCTGGGAGTCTTCTCCAGAATAGAAAACAAACTCTTGCTATGGAAGAAGTTCGCTTCTTCCACTTCTGGCAGATCTTTGCTTTTCCTGTAAATGGTAGTTTTTAGTCCATTCATACTGCAAAGATAGTGTAATAATTCGATTAATCAAAGAAATTTGAAATTTTTTCTACCAATTCTTTCTTCTTTTCCGATTTATTTAGTACTTTTGCCGACAAGAGAATATATATTACTATTCAAACTGAGATCACTCATGAAAGGTTTATACGTCATATTCACGTTAGTCCTGTTTGCAACCCCAGTCCATGCTCAGGGCATCAGTTTTGGTAAAGAGTCCGTAGATCTCGAAAACCTTTATCAACAGATAGACGAGGCCATCAGTCTGTCGCCGCAATATGTGGCTGAACGGGAACAGCAGATTTCCGTCTGCCGCGATAGTTTCCTGATGGAGGAGAACTTAGAGAAACGTCTTCTGAAAGCAGAGGAGTTATTTTTCCTTTATAAGTCTTACAAGAACGACTCGGCCCTGCATTATGCAGATCTCTGTATCTGCCTTTCCGATTCTCTCCATCGTCCTGATCTCACGGGGCGCTTCCGGTCCTTGCTTGCCTCACAGTGTTCCAATACCAATATGCAGTCCGAGGCGATCGAACAGCTCCGTCTTGTCAACAGGTCGGCACTTGATAAAAAGGGACTTGTAGCGTATTACAGTGCATGGATGCACATCTATGGTGAACTGGCCTCTTACACCCAGCGTCAAAACGTACGTCGGAGCTATTTCGACAAGCAGGACGCCTATCGTGATTCGGTGATGACGGTTGCTGAAGAAGGCAGCGAAGAGTGGTTTCATCTGAAGATGGATATCCTCAGTGCCCTGCGCCATTTCCAGGATGCTCTGGCTATCAGTAATAGCTGGCAGAAAATTGTTAAGAGAGGTACTCATGAGAGTGCTTATGCCGCCTTCTACCGCTCTATGGTGTATAATCAACTCAATAATCATGATATGACCTGTTACTGGTTAGGCAAATCTGCTCTCGACGATATCCTCTGTGCAGTGATGGACCAAGCCTCATTGCTCTTCCTGGCAGAACAATTGGCTAACGATGGTGACCTCAGTCGTGCCCAGCGCTATTTGGAGTTCTCCAGAGCGTGCAACACCGCTTTCAGTCCCTATATGCGTGCGTATCAGTATTATTCTGTCCTCAATATAATCGAGAAGGATAAAGAGGCAGCCCACCAACGTGCCAACCTGATGCTTCTGGTTGCAGGTATCGTTATTATTCTCCTTCTCCTGGCACTTGTCATTCTGATTGTTAGAAGAAGAAAGTAGTTCTTAATCAAAAAATCGATGATAGAGATTAAGAATGCGCAAAAAGAGCAGTCGGCAGAGATTGCCCGACTGATTATGATAGCCATGACAGATGACTGCTGCCTGTATTTCTGTGGAGTAGGGTATGGACTGGATGATTTTCGTCGGATGATGATTTCATTGGTGGAGCGCGAAGATTCACTGTATAGCTACAAGAACACATTGGTGGCGTTGGGCGATGATCTCTCAGCCGAAGGACGCTTGCAGGGCAAGAAGGTTGTTGGTATCGCTGTCAGCTACGATGGGGCACGGCATCATGAACTGCGTCAATCTTTCATTGAGGTCGCAAGAGAGCAAATCGGTAAGGATCATTCAGACATGGGCGGCGAGACACAGGCGGGTGAACTCTATCTGGATTCACTAGCCGTGCTGCCGGAATATCGTCGCCAAGGCATTGCCCAGCGACTTTTGAAAGCCACTAAGGAGAAGGCTGACCAGATGAAATTGCCCTGTGTGGGTTTACTGGTGGATGAAGGAAATCCTGCTGGCCAGGCTTTGTACGCCTCTGTTGGATTCAGATATGTGAATGATAATTATTGGGGCGGTCATCCGATGAAACACTTAATATTGTAATTTCGCCCTATTCGTTGTCAGGGGTTATAAGCATATACAAGCCCATACTTTTCATGTAGTTTGCGTAGTGAGCCATCCGACTTCATCTGACGGATGACATTGTTCACCATCTGCAAGAGGTCATCCTGTCCCTTCTGCATAAGGACGCCAATTTCTCCATGATTAAAGGGAGCGTTCAATAATGGGGCTGCAAGTCGGGTATCAGTCTGCACATAATAGGGCGCCTCTGTTATCTCCGTTATCATCACATCAGCTACGCCTTCGGCAACAAGTGCCGGTATTTCCTCGTTCTTTTGGTGAACTACAATCTTAGCGTGAGTCAGGTTCTCATTTGCAAACTTCTCATTCAGTCCCCCAGGATTTACCATTACAGTCACTTCGGGTTTGTCAATGTCTTCCAATGATTTGTATCGGTCTGCTTCCGTTGCTCTGCATAAGATGGTCTTACCATTTGCCAGATACCCCTCGCTCATGAGCATCGTCTCGCGGCGGGCATCGGTGATGGTAATGCCGCCAATGGCGAGGTCGAACAACTGAGGCTCTGTAAGTACGTCAGCTGTCAGCGTAGGCCATGAGGTCTTTTTGAATGCTGGTACTACTCCCAACCTTTTTGCAATCTCGTTGGCCACTTCTATCCCGAAGCCCCAATATGTCCCATTGGGTTCGCAGAAGGATAACGGCCTGTAGTCACCTGTAGTTCCAAAGAAGATCGTGTCACGTTCAAGAATTTCTGCAACTTTTCCATCGAGGGGAATATCTGAATAGTTACTCTGCTCTGATGCATTGTCCTTATTTGAAGAGCATGAGGCAAAACTAGTCGTTCCACAAACGGTCAGGAGGGTTATGAACAACCAAATCTTTCGTCTCTCTCGTATCATATGATAGTATTTTAGTTGGTTTTCTTATTATGTTATCACAAATTCTCTTAAATCCAAAGACAAAGTTAATCATTTCTCCCCAATATTTCGTAATTTTGAACTCATTATTAGGATTGTTTAGGAAATCCATGTGAGGTTATTCAGTACACGTAATTAGAAATAAAGGATATGAAGGCAAAGTCAGTCGTGATTTGTTCGCCGCGAAGATATTTTGCTATCCATTCCGGTTCTTCTTCACGGTAGTCTTGAAGATAAGTGATAAACATAAGAGAGGCACCCTTATCGGAGGCCTCTCTCTCTTAGAATCCCATACAGGACGAAGCTCCCAGTGCAGTCAGGATCGCTGATGCGATGGATGCAATGATCTGAACCACAAACTTAAAAGTTTCTTTCTTTGTCATAATTAAAAGGATTTTTAGTTAAACATGTTAGGTTGGTGAGACCCTTCGACAGGCTCAGGGTGACAGGCGCCCATTTGTCATCCCGAGCGCAGTCGAGGAGTCTTGCTTAAGGATTAATCACTGGAGGAATGTCGGTGCCTGAGTTACTATCACTGTTCTGGTTCTCACCACCATTCTCGTTATCCTCAATATCCCCAGAGTCGCCAGAAGTCACTCGCTTCAGCACATTGCCGTCCTCGTCGAGACAGGTAATCTGGATGGAGGTGTTCTTCAGCTCGTCCTTCACATCCACGTTCGGGGTGAAGATGATACGACGCACACTGATCAGGTTCGCCTTCACGTCCTCCAGCTTCTCCACCGCCTTCGAACGCACGCCGAAGCGCATCGTGCCAAGTCCGGGGAGTGGGATAGAGTGACCTTCGGTCGCCCAGGTGCGGATCACTTCGCCGGCAGCATCCCAAGCCGCCTTGATCACACCAGCGGAGATACCAGAGTGGGTAGCCGCTTCCTGGAACACCTTCTTCTCGGTGATGGGCACGTAGAGGTCGGGTCGCATCACGAACTTCTTACCCGGGTTCTTACCAATTTTCACTTCACGCAGTTGTGCAATAACTTTAATCGCCATAATTTTAATTAGTTTTTAAGTAGATGTTAATTTTAATGATTATAGTTCTCGGTGTCTCATTCGGTCAGTTCAACAGGCACTGTTAAAGGAAAATCTTGCTACCATTAATGCGCGCAATTTCTAGATTTAATGCTTGCAATTTTTATCCTTAAAGTGCGGTGTCTTCTCCTCTCTCATTTGACACTGCAAAGATACTAAATTTTCAAGCGTATTCCAAATTTTTCTTCAAAAAAGACACGCAAAAAAGCACGCTTTGAAAAATGCTCATAGAAGTTATACAGTTATACAGTATACAGTTTTCTCAGAAGCGCCTAAAAATATAAGAATGAAAATTTACTATATATATAATATATATATTATATATATAGTAATATTAATATAGATATTTTATTTCTAAAACATATCCCCCTTCCCTATAAAACTGTATAACTGTATACTGTATAAAAGACCTTACTCTACAATCCCAATATCGAACAGCTGACGGACGGATCACAGGGGGAAGGAACGATGTGATTTTTACTTCTCATCATTGCCCTCGGGTTGTATGAAGCCGATAGGCTTTCGAGGCTTTGTCTCAGATGGTTTGGCTTGGAGCTCAGCCAAAGCGGTGCTAATTGCATCGAGCTGGGCTCGGGTGCTCTCGTTGATGTCGTTCTGATCAGCGAGGATATCATTCATTTCATTTCTGACATTATCTATTTCTTGCTTGAGTTCATTATATGCATCGGCTGTTGGTAGTGATTTTATATGGTGGAATGTTACGAAGGCTCGCATAATTCGTCTATTGGCCTCAATGGCTGTATCTGATTCCAGGACACTGCTAAGCATGGATACACCTAGTAAGGTAAAAACATGAGGGAGATATTTAGAATGTGAACCTCTTCCTTTCTTTATGGTCGCAATTTGCGACCTTAAACGTAAATCATCATATTCTTCTTGAGTAAGTTGAAACATGAAATCATCACCTGCAAACCTTTTGGGATTGCGTTTTACTTTCTCGTTTAGACGTTTTGTCTCTACACCGTAAAAACCAGCGATATCGCTGTCGAGCATCACGCGCTGACCGCGAATAACGTAAATCTTGGATTGAATGTTTTGTAATTCGTCCATAGTGAGGCAGAAGGTCATTTCGTGTATGTGAAGCTGAATGAGCTCGACCTCTTTGAACAGCTGAAAGGTCAGACGGGTAAGCAGCACTTCCAACTGATGTGCCTCGCCTTTGACCCAGGAGCCGAATACGGACAGACGCGTGTGGGCACGCAGAGTGTGACCGCCCGTCCGAAGTGCCGGTTCAACTGGAACGCCTGCACTACCATCCAGAAAGGTCGCAAGTTCTTCAGCCGCGTGCTCACCGATGGTCCTATCAGCCGAATCAACTTCTGCACAATTCCAGAGGTGGAGATTGGTGCTGAACAGCCGATTTACGGTATCTATGATGCTGAGTTCGACGAACAGCTGAAACCATATATCGACAATCTGGTATCAGCCCGAGGCTTGATAGACTGTCCGCAAGCCTACAAGCTGGCGAAGCAGATGCAGGAAGATTGTGCCGAGTTTGCCCGACTGTCGCAGGATCAGACCTATTGGAACCTGTCGCATCGTGCCATCGTGATAGCCTGGCTAAAAGCTTGTGTGCTGTATGTGGCCAACGGTCAGAAATGGGAGAAGTCGATGGAGGATTTCATCAGGTGGAGCTTGGATTACGATATGTATTGCAAGATGGCATTCTTCGGGGAGGACATCGAACGTGCCAACCGCGATGGCGACCGAATAGGCACCCGAGGCCCGAGAAATCTTCTGGAGCTGTTGCCTGATGAATTTACCATCGAGGATGCCAAGCGGGTGAGACAAAAACAGGGTATGAGCAACGAAGGGTATCTTTGCATAAATATGGTAAGAACCTGGATAAATCGTGGTTATATTATACAGTATACAGAATACAGTTTTAAGAAAAGCCCAAAGTTTATTAATAAGTAAAAAAGTATAAACATGAAACAAGTAGAAATGAATAAGAACATGAAATTAAGCGAGCTTAATGGCCTTCGCTTATCGCCTCACTTTACACTCGGAGAGATGACGAAGACGAATCACAAGACGGCTGACGGGAATATCCCGAGCAGGGTGGTGATTGAGAACCTCAGGAATCTCTGTGAGAACTGGTTGGAAGATTTAAGGTACAGCTATAACACGCTGTACCAACCTGAGGGGCTGGTGATCAACTCGGGCTACCGTTCGCCGGAGGTGAATCGGCTGGCTGGCGGGAGTGCGACGAGCAATCATCTGACGGGCTGTGCAGTGGATATCCGCGTGACGGGATTTGAGCAGGCCATCCGCTATGCCTCGATCCTGCTGGATATATCTGACGGTACAAAGCGCGACTATGATGAACTCTACATCGAGCGCAACAAGGCTGGCAGCTACTGGATCCACTTCGCCGTACGTCCAAGGGGCAACCGCCGCAAAACGGATTTCCTGAAGGTTTAAACAATGAGTTCCCTTTGTTTATTTTTGCATAAATTCTGCACAACTTTAGTGCAATTGTTTCTTTTTCTGTACGATAATTCGTATATTTGCAGCATAAATAGTTGGCAGACTTTTAGATGATATGAAGAATTTGATTATTTCTCTGTTGCTCTGTCTCCTGACAATGGGAGCGCAGGCACAACGGCAGCCTCGTTTGGAGCTTCGTGATAACAGTACGGCAAGGATTGTTGTCAACGACAGGCCTATGCTGATGATTGGTGGTGAGTTGGGTAACTCGTCGGCCTCGACGCCAGAGGACGTGAAGCGTACGTTTTCGCATCTCCACAAGATGGGACTCAACACAGTGCTCGTTCCCGTGTCGTGGGAGTTGATTGAGCCCCAAGAAGGTGAGTTCGACATGGGGACGCTCGACGTGATTCTGAGCGAAGCAAGGCGCAACGAACTGAAAGTGGTGCTGTTGTGGTTTGGGGCTTGGAAAAACTCGATGAGCTGCTATGCGCCAGAGTGGTTTAAGCGTGACGTGAAGCGGTTCCCTCGTGCCCATACGTCTGAAGGGGTGCCCGTTGAGGAGGCTTCTTCGCTGAGTAAGAATGTGCTGGAGGCCGACAAGCGTGCCTTCTGTCGTGTGATGGCGTATCTGCGTGATCATGATGCTCTAGAGCAGACGGTGATCATGGTGCAGGTGGAGAATGAGATCGGTATGATTGAGGTGCCGCGCGACTATTCGGCGGATGCGACGCGGTTGTACCAGAGCGCTGTGCCCAAGCAGCTGACCGACTATCTGAAGAGGCATCAGGCATCGCTGCACCCTTATCTGAAAGAGAAATTGCAGCCGCAGGCTAAAGCGGGTGCCAACTGGGCGCAGCTGTTTGGGGATGACATCTATACGGAGGAGATATTCCAGACGTGGACCTATGCCACCTATGTGGAGCAGATAGCCAAGGCGGGACGTGAAATCTACAATCTGCCAATGTACGTTAATGTGGCTCTCAACAGCCGCGACCGGAAGCCTGGG
>ONAE01000076.1 GCA_900315695.1 uncultured Prevotella sp.
CGCACAGCGTTACGCATTGTCTTTGCGTAGTAGTGATTGTGAAGCGCCTTTTTCTTGTCCTGGCGGATTCTCTTCACTGATGATTTGTGATTTGCCATTTTTTTAATGAAATTTTGTTGTTAATATAAAGCTTATGGGTCTTGCGTCTTGAAGACTGCCCTGGGCGGGCCCTTCAATCTTGGAATCTTTCAATTCTTCAATTTTGGGAACCCTCCGTCACCGTTCCCGAGGTTTACAGTAGCACTGGCTGTGCAGATGACGGATTTAAATTTGGTAGTCCCAAGGGGAATCGAACCCCTCTTTAGAGAATGAAAATCTCTTGTCCTAGCCGATATTTTCCAATCTACCAAATTTTCCTTGAAAAAAATGACTTTTCAGCCTGTTTTTCTTCATTCCACACGCTTAATTCTTAAATAATTAGTATCTTTGCAGCGTATGTTGACGAAAACGCAGACCATTGTGCTCCATTCCCTGAAATATGGTGAGACCCGACTGATTGTGGATATGTTTACACGAAGCCAGGGCCGGCAGTCGTTTATTGTCAGTATCCCCAAATCGGTGAAAGGAAAAATCAAGAAACAACTTTTCCAACCGCTAACCCTGCTTGAGATAGAGTACGACTTACGCCCTAAGCTCCAGCTCCAGAAGCTGTCGGATGTGCGCTTGGCATCTCCTTTCTCATCGATTCCCTTCGATCCCCAAAAACTCTCTATCTCCCTGTTTATTGCAGAGTTCCTGTATTATGCGCTCCGTTCCGAACAGCGCAACGAGCCGTTATTCGACTATATCGTCAACAGTATCCAGTGGCTCGATGCCCAGACGAACCGTTTTGCCAACTTCCATCTGGTGTTTCTCATGCGACTCTCCCGTTTCTTAGGCTTCTATCCTAATCTTGACCATTATCAGGCTGGCGATTATTTCGACCTCCGTGAGAGTGTCTTCCTGCCAGTTCCACCAGTACATCGCGACTTCCTTCATCCACAGGAAGCCGAGAAGATACAACTGATGATGCGTATGGACTTTCCTACGATGCACCTGTTCCGTATGTCGCATCAGGAGCGAAACCGCCTGTTGGAAGTATCGCTCATCTATTATCGACTGCATATTCCCGATTTCCCAGAACTGAAGTCTGTATCAGTGCTTCAGGAGCTCTACCAGTAAATCAGAGTCAGACTTCTGGCACCACCTGACCATCAAGCAGGTTGATCACCCGCTGGGCATAGCCAGACAATTGCTGCGAGATAAGTCAGAGACAATTCTACATTCTCTTCTACATTCAGTTCGTCAATCAGGTTAAAACTCTGGAACACAAAACCAATCTGACCTTTGCGAACCTTCGTGCGCTGGCTCTCTTTCAACTTTCCCACTTCCTCGCCATCGAACCAGTAAGTGCCGCTGGTGCAACTTACTACCGGCAAATACAAAATGTGCGTTATGAACATACACCTCCTTACCACAATTCTTCAAATAGTCGAAGATGTTCTTTAGTGTGTACTCAGACTGAGAACGTTCAAAAGTAACGGAGATATTGGGAGAACCCGTTATGGGGTCGAGAGAGACAACAGGTCGCCACAGACTGAAATAACTGAGCGGTCACAGAAATAATCAGGACCCTCATAGCCGTAAGAAATATCCTGAATATCGATGTAAAGTTTCCGATCATATACATATTTGTTCCCTTCTCTATTTATGTATTTTTGTACTTTAAGAATTTTATGTTTACAGGCTGTAAACTTATGTTTACGGTCAGTGAACTTATGTTCATCGCCCTTGAACTTATGTTTACTGTGCTTGAACATAAAATCTATATCTATCTAAAAACTAATATTTCGTTATCCTTAAATGCCTTTCTTCATCACCAAGCGAAGCGGTAGTGGTATCAGCTTGTCACTGAGTCGCCGAATGATGATCCAGCAAGGTGGCATGCTCGACCTTGCCGAGACGCCTCGTCACGGCTGTTGTGCAGCTTTCCTACTGACCTTTTCTGTTTCAGAAAAATAAAACTTAGGTATAGATCTTTGCCCGGCGCTTGCCACGTAGGACAGCAAGGGCATTCAGGGCAAGGGCACCCATCTCATCCTCCCCTGGGAAGCAATAGACATGTCCTAAGAAACCGATACGACGGCGCAATCGACTGACGATATATTCTGAACGTGCCAGTCCGCCAGTGAGTAGGATAGCATCGATCTCGCCACAAAGTACGGCAGCCTCAGCAGCAATGTTCTTCGCCACATGATAGATCATCGCATCGAGGATCAGTTTGGCATGCCCATCACCGTCTTCCTCAATCCTGCGGATGATCTCCTTCACATCATTGGTGCCGAGGTGGGCATTGAGGCCCGCCTGTCCTGCTATCCGTTTCAGCAGTTGCTTCTCCGTGTATTTGCCACTGAAACAGAGCCGTATCAGATCAGAAGCTGGCAGCGAGCCGGCACGCTCTGGCGAGAACGGCCCCTCACCGTCGAGTGCATTATTGGCATCCACGGCCCTACCCTTCTGATGGGCTGCAATCGAGATACCACCTCCCATGTGACAGATGATCAGGTTGAGATCTTCATACTCCTTTCCGATACCAGCTGCATAACGGCGTGCAATGGCTCTCTGATTCAGGGCATGCCAGATACAGATACGTTTCATCAGCGGAGAACCAGAGATACGGGCATAGTCGTTGAGTTCATCCACGACACCAGGATCAGCAATGAAGGATCGGCAGTCATCGATCTGTTCTGCGATCTCATAAGCAATCAGACAACCTAAGTTACAGGCATGATTATGCATGGCAATACCACTCAAGGTATCACGTACCATCAATGTATTGATCTCATAGACACCTCCCTCCAAAGGTTTCACCAGTCCACCTCGTCCGATGACGGCATCGAAGTTGATGGGAATATCCGCCCGCTGAAGTTCATCAAGCACCAGTTGGCGACGGAAATCCTTCTGTTCCAGCACATCCTCAAAGGATGCCAGCTCTTCTGCCGAGTGATTGATCGTACGAAGAAGGATGGGTTTCTCATCCTCGAAGACAGCCATCTTCGTGGAAGTAGAACCTGGGTTGATCACGAGAATCATCATATTGCAGCAAGGGCCAACGAGTAATACTTAGACTCCGGACTATCAGCACGTGAAGGTAACACACAACAGCACTGCGTACCCTGCAACACGCCAGCAGTCTTGGCATAGCCGAAGAGCGTGATAGTCTTATAGAACACATTACCTGCCACGATATCAGGGAAGATCAAGGCATCGGCCTGTCCATCAATCACAGAACGGATGCCTTTCTCTCTCAGACTCACGCTGTCGAGTGAGGTCTTCAGGTCAAGGGGGCCGTCGATGATACACCTGCCAAAGGCGCCAGTCTGGGCTTCGGCAATGATCTCCAGATAGTCAACGGTATAAGGGAAGGATTTTGAGCTGACCTTCTCGGCACAATGGATGAGGGATATTCGAGGTTCCTCAATACCCAAGGCATGACAGACATAGTTCACATAGTGAATCTGCTGACGCCGCTGAGCGTCTGTGGGAACAGGAATTACTGCTGCATCGGTAAAGAAGAGGAGCTTCTCATATCTTGGAATCTCTGCCATCGCGATATGCGTCAGCACATGCCCAGGGCGCAGGATACCCGTCTCCCGATCCAATATGGCACGCAGGATCACATCGGTATTAATCAGTCCTTTCATCAGGATATCCGCCTCACCATTCTTACACAGGGCTACGGCTCGACGGGCACATTCCTCCTTGTCGTCGCCATCCACATAGATAGGTTCAATAAATCCCATTTCCACACCTTTCTCCACAGCATAACGGGTACTTGCATCATTCGCACAAACAACAGCCACACGCTTCTTGTCGCCTCGCTGCTGAAGAAAGACAATCATGTCATTCAGAGTCTTGATTGGTTGCATAGGGTTTTAATTTTTTTGTTTTATGCCGCAAATATACAAAATCTTTTGTATCTTTGCAAGCGAAATAACTAAAATCAACATTTTATGAGAGAAACTCTGTTGACTACAATGCTGGCAACCACCCTAACAATGTCGGCTCAAGAGCAGGCGCCGATGCTTCTTCAGTATGATCGTCCTGCTGATTTCTTTGAAGAGTCGCTGCCTATCGGCAACGGCAAGTTGGGCGCTTTGGTCTATAGTGGTACAGACGATAATATCATCTACCTGAACGACATCACCCTGTGGACAGGTAAGCCTGTGGACAGAAACCTCGATGCCGATGCCCATCAGTGGATTCCGAAGATCCGTGAGGCACTTTTCAACGAAGACTACCAACTGGCAGACTCACTCCAGTTACACGTGCAAGGTCCCAACTCGCAGTACTTCCAACCATTGGGGACCCTTCACATTAAGGATCTGGGGCTTGGCACAGTTAGCAATTACCATCGCAGTCTCAGCCTCGACTCTGCAATTATTAAAGATAGGTATGTGCGTGACGGGAAAGTCATTACCAGAGAATACTTCGCTTCTCATCCTGACAAGCTGATAGCCATCCGCCTCAGAGGCGATGTCAATTGCAAGATAGCCCTGACGGCACAGGTACCCCATCACGTCAAAGCTATCCCTACCCAACTCACGATGACTGGTCATGCCACAGGCGATGCCAATGAGAGCATTCATTTCTGCACGATGCTCTCAGTTAAGACTGATGGCGAAGTGATGGCAGGCGACTCCTCACTAACCATCACTCATGCCAAAGAGGCTATCCTTTATCTGGTCAATGAGACCAGCTTCAATGGTTTCGACAAACACCCTGTTAAAGAAGCAGCCCCCTATCTGGAGAATGCTGCCAATGACATCTGGCACACCCAGAACTTCAGCTTCGATGAGTTCTATAAACGTCACTTAGAGGATTACAAGGCAATCTATGATCGCGTGAAGATAAGATTATCTAGTCAGACTAGTACTTCTAATCTAACTAGTCAGACAAGTACAACTAGCGACCTTCTTAAAGAGTATACCGATGGCGGAGGAAAGAGCCGTTACCTGGAAGAACTTTATTTCCAATACGGGCGCTATTTGCTCATCACCTCATCACGCACCCCTGGTGTACCAGCCAATCTTCAGGGTCTATGGACACCCCACCTCTGGTCTCCTTGGCGAGGCAACTACACCGTGAACATCAATTTAGAGGAGAACTACTGGCCTGCATTCGTGGCGAATCTCGCAGAGATGACTCAGCCACTCGACGGTTTCATACAATCCCTCGCTGCCAACGGTGTCTTTACAGCTAAGAACTATTACGGCATCAACGAAGGCTGGTGCTCAAGTCATAACTCCGACATTTGGGCGATGACCAACCCCGTGGGAGAGAAGAATGAGAGTCCGATGTGGGCCAACTGGAATATGGGTGGCGCGTGGCTTGTGAATACGTTATGGGAGCGCTATCAGTTCACGCAAGACAAGACCTACCTGCAGACAATAGCTTATCCGCTGATGAAAGGCGCAGCCCGTTTCTGCCTGCGTTGGCTCATTGAGAATCCCAAGCTGCCTGGAGAACTGATCACTGCCCCCAGCACCTCACCAGAGAACGAGTATAAGACGGACAAAGGCTATCATGGTGTCACTTGCTATGGGGGTACTGCCGACCTCGCCATCATCCGAGAACTGCTTACAAATACCATTGCAGCAGGCAAAATCTTAGGCGAGAGAAACAAGGATATGGAGCAGATTCTCAAACGACTGCATCCCTATACCATTGGTCACATGGGCGATCTCAATGAGTGGTATTACGACTGGGACGACTGGGATTTCCAGCATCGTCACCAGAGTCACCTCATCGGCCTCTATCCTGGTAATCATCTGACAGACCCCACACTACAGAAGGCTGCCGCACGCTCATTGGAAATTAAAGGTGACCAAACTACAGGCTGGAGCACAGGTTGGCGTATCAATCTCTGGGCCCGTCTGCATAATGCCCAACAGGCCTATCACATCTTCCAGAAACTCCTGACCTATGTAACGCCAGATAACTATCAAGGACCTGATCGCCGACACAGCGGTGGCACCTATCCTAACCTAATGGATGCCCACCCGCCATTCCAGATCGACGGAAACTTCGGTGGCACAGCAGGTGTCTGTGAGATGCTGATGCAGAGTGGTGACAATAAGATTGAGTTGCTGCCAGCCCTTCCGGAACAGTGGAAAGACGGTAGTGTGAGTGGCCTCTGTGCTCGTGGCGGCTACGAAGTCAGCTTCGAATGGAAGGGTGGTAATGTACGTAACTGCAGTATCAAGTCAAGAACAAATAGTACTGTCACCTTATTATATAATGGTCAGCAGAAGATCGTCAAACTGAAAGCAGGTAAAACTCAAAATATCAAAACGTGGTAAACTCAAATATCAAGGAAACAGATATCAACAGAGCCAAAGGCTGGAGTGGTGCAGTCTATCTCGACAACGATCTAGTCCTCACTGAACACATCAATGAGGTTCCCATGCCTACAGAACCCCTGAACATAAACTTTATCATCATCGGATTGTGTACCAAAGGGAAGGTTATGTATCAGTTGGATACCATCAAACAGGTCATTAAATCTGGGGATATCCTAGTTGTCAGCGATCGCCATATCGTAGATAGCTACCAACACTCTGAGGATATGGAAGGCTTGTGCATGGTCTTGTCTGTCAACTTCTTCCGTGAGATTATTAAGAATGTCAGCGATATCAGTTCGCTCTTCCTTTTCTCACGTCTTCACCCTGTGATGAGTCTGGAAGAGGAAGAAATCCAGACCTTCAAGGAATATTTCTTGGTCATCAAGGAGAAGATCAGCGACAAACGGAATCACTTCCAGAAGGACCTCATTAAGACGCTATTGTTAGCCATGTTCTACGATTTGAGTAACATCATCTATCGGGTACAGAATGACATCAAGCCCAAGTCAAGTAAGGAGATTATCTTCACAAAGTTCATCAAGAAAGTAGAGATGAACTTCAGACACGAACGTCGCGTAAGTTGGTATGCCAAGGAACTCGGCATCACCCCGAAGTATCTTTCCGAGGCCGTGAGCTCTGTCAGTCACCGCACACCCAACGAATGGATCGACTACTATATCATCCTGGAACTGCGGGTACAGCTTAAGAATACCATCAAGAACATTAAGGAAATTGCTGAAGAATTGCACTTCCCCAACCAAAGCTTCCTTGGGAAATTCTTCAAGGATCATGTGGGCATGAGTCCATCAAAATACAGGAAGTCATAAGTAGTCCTGACGTTTCAGCTCCTCAACCATCTCCAGCAGCTCCTGATACCACGTTTCTCCAAAACGGCGTATCAGTGGCTCACGGAGGAACTGATATAATCGCAGATTCTCCTGGATACCTTTCGCCACCGCCATCTTACAGACTGACCAACGGTTGTAATTAAGGCCTGTCAACCCCTCACCCAACCTCTTCTCACGGATGGGATAAAGCGCACAACTCACTGGTTTGCAGAAACGGGTCTTTCCTTTTCTGAAAGCTTTCTCCAATGCACAAAGGCAACAGTTACAAATAGGCAGATGAGTCTGCCAGTCCTCAATGTCGCCATAATAGGTAAAAACACAATCTTTACCATTCACAATACTCGTCACAAGATCGGCCTCCGAATCCACATACGCCACGCCTTGCTTATCAATGACGGCCTGAGCTGATGCTGACAGATCATCCCAGACAGTATCCAGACAGTCTTCAATCTCTGCAACCTCTTCCATTGTGACAGGAGCACCCGCATCACCTTCCACGCAGCACTCACCTTTGCACACACTGAGGTCACAGCAGAACTTCTCCGTCAGAATCTCTGACGAGAGCAGCACATCGCCAACTTGAATAATAGGAGGAAGTTGTTTTACCATACGATCGGAGTCATGCCGTTCTCTATGAGATAGGCGTTACAACGTGAGAACTGATGCTGGCCGAACCAACCACCACGATTTGCACTCAGTGGAGAGGGATGGACACTCTCCAACACAAGATTCTTCTGCTTATCGATCATATAAGCCTTTGAGCGGGCATAACCACCCCAGAGCATATATACCAGATGTTCACGATGTGTGGCCAAAGCCTGAATAGCTGCATCAGTGAATTTCTGCCAACCAAGCATACTATGACTGTTCGCCTGATGCGCCCTCACCGTCAATGAGGCATTCAGAAGCAGTACACCCTGTTCTGCCCAGCGCGTCAGATTGCCGGAATCGGGAATCGGCGTTCCCAGATCGGCCTGAATCTCCTTAAAAATATTCTGTAACGAGGGGGGGAACTGTACACCATCCTGCACAGAGAAACTCAAACCATGAGCCTGACCTGGTTCATGATACGGATCCTGTCCGATAATCACCACCTTAACTTTGTCAAATGGACACAGGTTAAAGGCATTGAATATCAGCTTACCAGGTGGATAGCAAGTGGTCTGCATATACTCCTGACGCACCGCTGCCGTCAGTTGTGCAAAATATGGTTTCTCAAATTCTCCGTTAAGATGCGCCTTCCAGCTCTCTTCAATCTGTACGCTCATATAAAAACTATTTTGGCTGCGAAGATACTCATTTTCTCCCGAATAATCTCACTTTTTCGGGGAAAAGTAATCTTTGCAGCCAAAAATAGTCTGATAACTTATGCTTTCAACTTTTCAGGTACGATAGGCATGGCACCGTTTTGGGTGCAGACGAAGGCACTCACCTGAACAGCAGTCTTATGGGCCTCCTGAACGGGTTTTCCGTTAAGGACACAAGCACAGAATGAGCCTGTAAATGAATCGCCTGCGCCTACTGTATCAGCCACCTCAACTTTTGGCGTGTCTTGGAAAGAGGTCAGCCCATCATCAGTAAACACATACGAGCCATTGGTGCCACAGGTCAGCACAAGCATCTTCAGATGGTAGTCCTGTACGATCTTCTCACAGGTCTGACGCATATCCAAACCATCGTAGCCAAACATCCGGTTCACTACTACCAACTCCTCATCGTTAATCTTCAAGATGTTGCAGATGTTGAATGAATCCTCAAGCACATCCTTTGAATAGAACTGCTGACGCAGATTAATATCGCAAATGCGCAAACAGTCTTTTGGCGTAGTGTCAAGGAACTTACGGATATTCTCACGGCTGACAACATTGCGCTGAGCCAGTGAACCGAAGCAGACAGCACGGGCATTTTTGGCAATCTCTTCCATCTCCGGCGTAAAGGGAATGTTATCCCACGCCACATTTTCCTTGATCTCGTAAGTTGGAATGCCATCACCCGTCAGCGTCACCTGTACAGTACCTGTCGGATAGGGCACACGAGGCATCAAGTAATTCAAATTGTGTTCCTTCAGCGCTTCCACAGTCTCATCAGCCAGGGCATCTTCACCCAATGCACTGATAGCAATAGTATTGTCACTACCCAGGAACTGACCTGCATGGTAAGCGAAATTGGCAGGAGCGCCACCCAGTTTCTTTCCTTCGGGAAGAACATCCCATAATGCCTCTCCGAGGCCTACGATATATCTTTTCATAATACTTAAAGTTTTATTATTTGACGTTTTTAATATAAGTGAATAAATAGAGGACACCGATAGCCATCACAATCACGGCACCAGCCTGTCCGATGGAATCGCTGGCGAATCCCATGAGCAGTGGGAAAATGGTACCGCCAAAGAGTCCCATGATCATCAATCCGCTGACCTCGTTTTGTTTCTGTGGCATGGCAGTGAGTGCCTGGGCAAAACAGATGGAGAAGATATTTGAGTTACCATAACCTACAAGAGCAATAGCTGTGTAGAGCATCCATCTCTCCGTACCCACAAAGAGACCGCACATTGAGAGTGCCATCATGATGACACTAACCACAAAGAAGAGACGGTTAGGCAGCACACGGAGGAAGAACGAACCCGTCAGACAACCGATTGTACGGAAGATGAAATAAAGACTGGTGGCAAAGGCTGCATCATTCAGCGTCAGTCCCAAGCGCTCCATCAGAATCTTCGGAGCTGTGGTGTTCGTACCTACATCGATACCCACATGGCACATGATACCAAAGAACGAGAGCAGAACAATAGGTGTTCCCAACAGCTTGATGCACTCGGCAAAAGTAGAGGCCTTACCCTCGATATGTTCCTCCTCAATGGGAGTAACAGCCAACAAGGCAGCTGCTATAATACCTACCACGAAGTAAATAGCAAAGAGTACGCGCCAATCGTAACCAAACGAGGGAATCACTTGTGTAGCGCCCCACATAGCCAGATAAGGTGCCAAGAACGAGGCAATGGCCTTGATAAACTGTCCGAAGGTAAGTGTTGAAGCAAGGTTTCCCCCCCCCATCACAGTTGACACCAATGGATTAAGCGAAGTCTGCATCAGTGCATTTCCGATACCCAACAGTGAGAAAGCTGTTAACATCACTGGGAAGTTTTCACCAAACAGAGGCAACAGCAGCGACACAATCGTCACCACAAGCGAGAGAAGCACGGTATTCTTACGTCCTATCTTGTTCATTAGCATACCCGTTGGCACACTGAAGATGAGGAACCAGAAGAATACAAGCGAAGGGAAGATGTTGGCGACAGAGTCTGTCAACTGCAGGTCTTCCTTCACATAGTTGGATGCAATGCCCACCAAATCGACAAAGCCCATGGCGAAGAAGCAGAACATCACCGGGATGAGAGCGAATTTGTTTGTCTTACCCATAGTTGTATGATTAATTATTTGATTTCGTAGATCGTCACTTTTCCACCTTTCACCTTAATATTATTATAGGGCTCTGAGGGGAACACAAGATTAGTCATCGCCATCTTACCTTCAACATCGAAGGCCTCAATGCTACAACGATCAACAAAGATGCGCAGTTGCTTCATTGAGCCATATGTAGGCGCTTTGGTCACACAGGAGAAAGCCTCACTGAAGCTGACATCACCACTCTTAGTACGATCCATCATAAACGTCTGCTTTGAAGCATCATATTTCATCGTGACCTGTTCGCCCTTGGC